>JAISWI010000058.1 GCA_031270865.1 Oscillospiraceae bacterium | reverse complement strand
GCGCTGGATAGGAGGACGAGGGAAATGCTGACCAGGTCGGAGATTTGGCTGCAGTCGATTGAGGCGAACGCCATGCTGCGCGGAGAGGAGATAGGGTTAGAAAAAGGACGAGTGGAAGGGATAGAGGAAGGGATTCAGATAGGCGAGAAAAGATCCTGACCCGCAACGTGCCGCGCATGGCAAGCAGGGACTATTCAGAAGAAGAAATATCTTACACGCTTGACTATCCGCTCACCGAGGTCGCGGAAATCCTGGGCAAAGCCGTTCCCGCCAATGAATAAGGGGCAGCTTGCCGCCGCCCCCATTTTCCTATTATCCGCTGTGTAATCTCCTATTGCCTGTTAGCGTAGCTCCCGCACATGCTCTCGTCCGCCGCGTTCCCCTTATGCGCGTTTGGCATCGGGTCGACGTGGATGGTATCCAGCCGGCAGCGGTTGTGCTCGTCGTGGTGGGCGCAGCTGCAAACGCCGCACGTCACGCCCGGATTGGGTTTGTTTTCCATGTCAGCGCCTCCCAATCTACCGCGCCGCTTCGCGCGGTATAGTCTCGGGTGAACCACGATGATTCACCGTCGCCATCAAGTTTGCCCTGGCGCGGCGTTCGCTATACGCCGCACATTTCCTTGACCGGACAACCGCCGCACGCAGGTTTCTTATGGCATCGCGCGTTTCCGTGCGTAACCACCAACGCGTGATATCGATTATATATACCTTCATTATTATGCCCAGTTTCAGCAAGATTTGTCTCAAACTTATTCTTTATTTCTTCATAATTTTTACCCGCGTCCAGCCGCAGCCGCTCACACAACCGCACAGTGTACGCATCAACGACAAACGTCGGCAGCCTGAACGCGTACAGCAGTATTGAGTCCGCCGTCTCGCGCCCGACGCCGCGCGTTGAAAGCAGCTCCCCGCGCAGTTTCGTCAGCGGCTCGCGCCGGACCGTATCAACGTCGAAACCGTACAGCTGGTACCACCGCGTGACCGCTTTGAGGTAAACGACCTTCTGGTTGAAGAACCCCGCCGGACGGACCATGCCGGCCAGCTCTGAGGCGTCCATGTCAAGTATGGTCCGCGGGTCGAGCCGATCGCCGATGTTCGCGATCGCCTTGACCACGTTCCCCCACGCGCAGTTCTGTGTCAGCACCGCGCCGACGATCACCTCATACGGGGAGCGGGCGGGCCACCATCCCGGCTCTCCGTAATGATCCAATAGACAGTTGTACAACTCCATTGTCTGTCCCGCGTCCATTATGGATGTCAGCGTAAACCAAACGCCCGCGCCTGTCAACCCGCCAATTTAGGAAAATCCGCGAAACATCGCCGCGACCGCTTGCGCCGCGCCGGGAAACATGCTATAATGAATCTTGCCTGATTGGTATAGTGATTAGCCGCCGGAAAGGTTGTTGACGATGAAAGAAGGCATCCACCCCAAGTATGCCGCGACCACCGTGCGCTGCGTATGCGGCGAGACGTTCGAGACAGGTTCCACCAAGAAGGACCTGCGCGTTGAAATCTGCTCCAAGTGCCACCCGTTCTTCACGGGCAAGCAGAAGCTGATAGACACGGGCGGACGCGTAGACCGCTTCAAGAAGCGTTACGGGCTGTAACAGCTTCCGCGGCGAATATGAATACCAGGGGCACGGCGGCTGCCGTGTCCCTATGTTAGTAACGGCGTCGGGAGGCGATAGCGATCAAAGGGAAGAAGGCAAGGCCCAAGCGTCCGCCGGACATAGGCGGGCAAGCCGTGATCGAGGGCGTCATGATGAAGTCGCCCGAGGCCATCGCGATATCGGTGCGCAGGCCCGACGGCGCGATCGCGCGGGCGTACCAGAGGTACACCCCGCCATCCCGCAAGCATAAGCAGCTGGGCTGGCCGGTCATACGCGGCGTGGTCAACATGGCGCTGATGCTCATGCTGGGCGTGACGACGCTGGACGCGTCGACAAAACTGATGGGTTTGGAGAGCGAGGAGCCTAGTCGGTTCGAGAAATGGATCAGCCAGCGCCTGGGGCTGGGGGTCGAGAAGATCGTCATGGGCGTCGCGGTCGTGTTGGCGCTCGGGCTGTCGCTGCTGCTGTTCATGGTGATACCCAGCGGCGCCGCCGCGCTGGTCAACGGGCTGACGAAGAACCTGCTGGTTGTGAACCTGTGCGCGGGGGTTACGCGCGTCGGGATACTGATCGCGTACATCTGGGCGACGGGGTTGATCCCCGACATGAGGCGCGTGTACATGTACCACGGCGCGGAGCATAAGACCGTCCACTGCCACGAGGCGGGACTGCCGCTCACGCCGGAAAACGCGCGTCAGTTCACCACGCTTCACCCGCGATGCGGCACGAGCTTCCTGCTATTGGTTATGGTTATATCAGTACTACTCGGCGCGATCGCCGACCAGCTGATCTACCTGATATTCGACATCGCGCGGTTGTCATTCCCGCTGAGATTACTGCGCAGCCTGCTCATGCTGCCGCTGGTCGCCGGGGTGTCATACGAGGCGCTGCAGGGATTGGCTCACTCTGACAGCCGTCTGGCGCGTTCGCTGCGCTGGCCGGGCCTGATGCTGCAGCGGCTGACCACCCGCGAACCCGACATATCCATGCTGGAGGTAGCCATCGACGCGATGCTGCGGGCGATGAACGGCCCGCTGGCCGCCGAAACCGCGCCAGTCGCCGATTCGCCAATTGCCGCGCCAGCCGGGGACATAACGCCTGAGCCAGGCGCGGGCCTTAAGCCCGAGGTTGAGCCAGCGTCATGACGACGACGGGCGTGCCCATCCGAGACGCGCTGAAGGAAGGCGTCCAGCGGCTGGCCCAGTCCGGCGTACCCGACGCCGAGACGGACGCGGGCTGGCTGCTGGAACATGTTACCAATTTTCCGCGAATGCTGCTGGCCATCAACCGTGAGCCATTGACGGCGGAACAGTATGGCCGGTACGCGCGTCTATTGGAAGAAAGAGCCGGGCGAACGCCGCTGCAGTACCTGCTGGGCGAGGTGAGCTTCGCGGGCGTGAAGATCCACGTCGAGCCGGGCGTACTGATCCCGCGCCCCGAGACGGAACTGCTGTTCCGGCAATGCGCGGCGTTCATCAAGTCCCTGCCCAAACAGTCGAGGCGGGCGCGCGCGCTCGACCTGTGCGCCGGGTCGGGGGCGTTGGGCGTCGCGCTGAAGAAGAGGTTTCCCCTCGCGGAGGTGCTCTGCTCCGACATCAGCGAGGAGGCGTGCCAGGAGGCGGTATCGAACGCCAGCCTGAACGGTCTGCGCATGATTTGTTTCCAGAGCGATCTGCTGGAACCGTTCATAAGCATTCCGGTCTTCAAAGCGTACTTCGACGCGGTGGTCTGCAACCCGCCCTACATCCCCAGCGGCGAGATCCCGTCGCTTCAGCCGGAGGTGCTCAAGGAGCCGCTGATCGCGCTGGACGGCGGCGCGGACGGGCTGGATTTTTACAGGCGCATAGCGAAGGACGCGCCGAGTGTCATCAAGCCTGGCGGGGCGTTGTTCCTGGAGATCGGCGCGAGGCAGTCGGAGGCGGTGCGTTACATGCTGGAGACGCGCTTTGAGACCGTCTACATCGAACAGGATTGGAACGGCATACCGCGCGTGGTCGGCGCGATTAATCCAAGAGGTTTATAAACTCGCCGAATATGGATTTAAAGCGTAGATTAACAGAGATCGACAACCGCCTGCGCGAGTTGGACGCCGCGCTGTCCCAGCCGGACGCGTATGAGAATCCGGATCGCGCGGCGCAATGGTTGCGTGAGCAGTCGCAGTTGCAGCCGATATCCGAGGCGTGGCGGTCATACGAGGCGTTGGAGTCCCGCGTCGCCGAGGCGGAGGCCACGCTGTCCGATTCCGGCTTGGCTGAATTGCACGAACTGGCGCAGTCGGAATTGGATGAATTGCTGCCACGACGCGCCGAGGAATGGCGTAACGTGACGCGCATGCTGATCCCCGCCGACCCGAACGACGCGCGGAACGTGGTGCTGGAGGTCCGGGCGGGCGCGGGCGGCGAGGAGGCCAGCCTGTTCGCGGCGTTGCTGCTGCGGATGTACACGCGCTACGCCGAGCGTCACCGCTGGCGGGCCGAGGCCATCGATGTCAACGCGACCGACCTGGGCGGCGTAAAAGAAGCGGTTGTGATGATCCAGGGCGCGGGAGCGAACGGCCGGCTCAAGTTCGAGAGCGGCGTGCACCGCGTGCAGCGCGTGCCGACGACAGAGTCGGGCGGGCGCATCCACACGTCTACAGCTACCGTCGCCGTACTGCCCGAGGCCGAGGAGGTCGACGTCACGATCAACCAGCAGGACCTGCGCGTGGACGTGTACCGCACGGGCGGACACGGCGGCCAGCACGTCAACACGACGGATTCATCCGTCAGGATCACCCATATTCCCACGGGCATTGTGGTAATATGCCAGGACGAGCGCAGCCAGCTGCGCAACCGCGAGAAGGCGATGCGCGTGCTCCGCGCCCGCATGTATGACCGCGCCCAGGGCGAACAGGACGCGGCGGTGTCCGCCCAGCGGCGCGGCCAGGTAGGTACGGGCGACCGCAGCGAACGCATACGGACATATAACTTTCCGCAGGGCAGAATCACCGACCATCGCGTCGGCTACACCCGATACAACGTCGAGGCGTTCCTCGACGGCGACTGCGACGACGTGTTCGACGCGCTGATGGCGGCAAGCGAGGCGGAAAGGATCGCCAATATCGAGGCTAGCGTATGACGGTCGTGTCGCGTCCCGACGGCCTGGCAGACGCGGCGCGGCTGATACGGCAGGGCGGGTTGGTGGCGTTCCCGACAGAGACGGTGTACGGCTTGGGCGCGGACGCGTCAAACCCCGAAGCCGTCGCCAGTATATTCCAGGCGAAGGGCCGCCCGTCCGACAACCCGCTGATCGTCCACATCGCCGACGCCGGGATGTGGCCAACGTTCGCGCGAGGTATCGACAACCGCGCATTGTCGCTGGCTGAACGCTTCTGGCCAGGCCCGCTGACCATCGTCCTCCCCCGAACGGGAGCGACGCCCGGCATCGTCACGGCCGGACTGGATACCGTCGGCGTTCGGATGCCCGCGCACCCGCTGGCGTTATCGTTGATCCGCGAATCCTGCCGAGCGTTGGCGGCACCCAGCGCGAACCGCAGCGGCAGGCCCAGCCCCACAACCGCGCAGGCCGTGCTGGACGACATGGACGGCGTCATCCCAATGATACTGGACGGCGGGCCGTGTCCGGTCGGGGTGGAATCCACCGTGCTGGACATGTCGCGGACGCCTCCGGTTGTATTGAGGCCGGGCGGCGTGACGGTCGAGGCGTTGAGGGAACTGCTGCCGGACGCCGCCATTGACCCGTCCGCGCTGTCGCCGCCGGTCGATGGTCGGAAGGCCGCGTCGCCCGGCATTGCGCATCGCCATTACGCGCCAAATATCCCACTCACAGTTGTGATTGGCAGCAGATATTCCAGCAAATTGCCGCAATTATACGACGACACGCTGTCGTCAGGCGGGACGCCCATACTGTTGCTATCGGACGAATCGTCGGAGGCTTTCGCGCCGCGTCGGTGTATTCCATTGGGTCCATATAACGATCCCGCGCGGATATCCTCGCGGCTGTTCAACGCTCTGCGCGAACTGGACAACTCCGGCGCGACCGTGGCGTTTGCGGAATCTTTCCCCGCCGAGGGCGCGGGCCTCGCGCTGATGAACCGCCTGCTTCGGGCCGCGGGGTTCAGCGTGATCCATTCGGACTAACCCTTCGTAAAATATAAGGATCGTCCATCCGCCCCGCCCGCATATACTGCACGGGGGCGATGCCGATGCGTTTATTCAAGGGCAAGCGCGGCCGGCTGAAGCGGCTGCTGCTGTTCATGGTCGTATTACTTATAGCGCTATTAATATTCTTCGACCTCAACCTGAAGCCGATCATACTGTCGATGGCGCAGGCGCAAGCGCGGGTGATGGCCACCAACTCGCTGAACACGGCGGTGTACGAGCTGATGCGCGAGAAGATCACATACCAGGATCTGGTAACGGTCGTCAAGGATAATGATGGCCGCGTAACGATGCTGCAGGCGGACACGATGCGCATGACCGAACTGGGCGCGAGGGCCGCGCTGCTCGTCCAGCGCAACCTGAACGAGCTGTCCGCCGCCGACCTGCGTATACCCATCGGAGCGGTGACGGGCGTGCGGCTGCTGGCCGGGCGCGGCCCCGGCGTGCATGTGAACATCATCCCGATGGGTTCGGCGACGATCGAGTTCATCGACGATTTCTCAACGGCGGGCATCAACCAGACGCGCCACCGCGTCTACCTGCGCATCAACGCGACGGTCCGCATGGTCATCCCGACCGCGTCCTCCGTGTCGGACGCGTCGACGCAGGTGCTGCTCGCCGAATCCATCCTGGTCGGCCAGGTGCCCGACACATACGCGAACGTCGCGCCGGACAACATACTCGATCTATCGCCCTAACGGTGTTTGGTAATCATAACCAAGTTCTTCCGCGTCACGTTGGTTATGTGTTACAAGCACTATCCACGAGCGATCCGTCATAGCGGATTGTTCACGGACTATATCGATTATGCGCGACTTGCTGTCCGCGTCCAGCTCCATGAACGGCTCGTCGAGCAGCAGCAACGGCGCGGGCGACGCCAGCGCCCGCGCCAGCGACAACCTGCGGCGCATACCGCCCGACAACTCATGGGGGTAACGATCCCCATCGCCGCCCAACCCGACGCGGTCAAGCCACGCGTCCGGCTCACCGGCGACCAGCGACAGGTTGCGCCGCGCGGTGTACCACGGCAGCAGCCGGTTTTCCTGGAATTGGTATGACACGCTCCCCGGCAAGCCCTCAATGGTTCCGGCGTCGGGCCGATCAAGCCGGGCGAGAAGCCTCAGCAGCGTGGTCTTGCCCACGCCGGACGGCCCGCCGACACAGACCCGCAAGCCGCGCGGTATCATCCACGAGAAGTCGTCCAATACAACTTTGTCCCCGAAACGTTTCGATACGCCGCCAAACGCGATCATGCCCGCCCCGCCTCACGCGTAAGCCGGCGCGTCAGGCGCAGGAACAAACGCTCCAGCGCGTAGCTTAGCAGGATGATAAGCAGCGTCCACGCGAACAGCGCGTCGGTGCGCAGATACACCTTCGCGTTGTATAACTGCGTGCCCATCGCGTCGCGCGGCGCGCTCAGCACCTCAGCCGCGATCATCGCCTTCCAGCACAGCCCGATGGACGCGTTGCACGCCGCGACGAGCGTGCCGCGCAATCCCGGAATCACCACATGCCGGACCGTTCGCCAGCGCCCAAACCGGAACACCCGCGCCATTTCCAATAAATCCCTGTCAGTGGCGGCGACGCCCTGGGTCACGTTCGCCCAGACGATGGGCAGCGCCATCAGCGTCGCCGCGAACACCGGGACCGCCGCGCCGCGCAGCCATACCAGCGCCAGTATAATGAACGACGCGACCGGCGTCGAGCGTATCGCCGTCAACGCCGGGCGCAGCAGCGCGTCAGCCCACCGCGACGCGCTGGTCAGCGCGGCGAGCAGGCAGCCGCCCGCGACCCCGAGCGTGAACGCCGAGAGCATCCGCAGTATCGACAGCCCGATCGCCCGCCACGCGTCCGGCCTTACGACAATTTCCGCTAATTGCCGCAGCACCTGCGCGGGCGAGGCGAACAGCAAGTCCTTCCCGACCGCGCGGTATGCCGCGACCCAGACCGCGCCCCAGAACAATAAGGGCGCAAAGAACCTTATAACCTTTGTCAGGATTGGGCGAAACCGCTCAATCCTGACTGGAACCATAGTAGAAATCGCTGCCAGGCATGGCCCCGCCCACCGCCGCCGGGTTCGCGTCGAAGAGGATCTGGAAGAACGGCTCGACGCGCCCGCGCAGTTCCGGCCCGCTGATGAAGGTGATGTTCGCGCCGGGCAGTGCCTTCAATACGACCGCCGCGCTGGGCATGATCCCCGCCTCCTCGGTCAGTTTGGCGGCCTCCTCCGGGTTAGCCTGTACAAACTCAACCGACGCGCGATGCGCGTCGAGGAACGCGTCCACCACTTCCGGGTGTTCTTCAACAAACTCCTTGCGCGCTATGACGCATCCCATCGAGAGCGTGGCGTCCGGGTGATCGCTCGTCGCGGCGGCGTCGTTGAATAGTTCGGTCACGTCCAGCGCCCGCCGCCATGACGGGTTTTGCGTCTGGAGGCTCGTCGCGAACGGTTCTGGCAACATAACTAAATCCACCTCATCGGCGGCGGCCAGCGTCGCCAGCTCAGCGTGTTCGCCCTTGAATTCCAGCGACGCGTCCACACCAGACTGGTTTAATATATACTGAATGGCATATTCAGGCGTCGCTCCCTGCCCTGTCGCGTAGAGTGTCCTGCCCCCCAGGTCGGCGACGGTCTGGATCGTCTCGCCGCGCTCCAGTATGTGCAGTACGCCCAGCGTGTTCAGCGCGATGATCCTCACGCCGCCGCCCAGCTTGTTGTACAGCGTCGCGGCGAGGTTGGTCGGCGCGGCGGCGATGTCGGCGGCTCCGCTGGCGATCGCCGCGACGATCTCGTCAGGCGATCCCGCCAGCGTGAAACGCCAATCCTCGCCGGGATTTGATATCATTTGAACCATGCCGATGCCCGTCGGACCCTTCAGCGCGATAACGTTCGCGGCGACGGCGGGCTGTGAGCCAGCCGCCGCGCATCCGCCGAGCAGCCCGGCGGCCAGTACGGTCATCAATAATACGCTTGCCGCGCGGTTCAGTCTTGCCATAACGCACGCTCCTTTTCCCCAATTCGCTTCCCATGTCAGGATTCCTTCAGCAGGATTCCTTCAATATAATACCACATCGGGCGCGCCCTGAAACAGCCGCCGGGGAATATAATTCGGGACCGATAATTCGTTATATTTTACCCTATACAACGCGCTGTCAATGTGGTAGAATGGCACAATGAATAGTTGTGCCGAGGAGGTTGCGATATGGTAAACAACACGGCGGCGGCCGACGCGGATTATGGTTATGACTATGAGCGGATCGAGCGGTTGAGGCTGGAGACATTCGCCAGCCGCTTCGATTACAGCCCGTTCAGCTACTATTTTTACAAAGGGCTGGCCGAAAGCGACAATGGCCGACCTTACGCGCTGCGAGTCGCGGACGCGGTATACCGGATGTACGAAAACGTTTCGGTGTACATCGGACCGGACGACCTGCTGGCCGGACGCCAGTCCGAAACGCCGCTGACCGAGGCTGAGCGCGACGAGCTGGACCTGTTGATGGACGCGCGGCGGATGATGCCGTCTGTCAACGGCCAGGCCTCCCATATGGCCATCGACTACGAATTGTTGTTGGCGAAGGGCGCGGAGGGCATTCTTGAGGATATACGCAGCAAGCGTGAGCCGCTCGACCTGACCGTCACAACCGACGTTCGTAAGGATATCTTCTACGCCTCGTGCGAGCGGGCGTTGGCGGGATTGATCCGCTTCGCCGAGCGCCACGCCGACGAAGCGCGCCGGCAAGCCGAAGCGTGTCCGGATCCGCGCCGCGGGCAGGAACTCCTCGCCATCGCGCGAAACCTGTCGAACGTCCCGCGCAAGCCCGCCTCCGGGTTCTACGAGGCCATACAGAGCGTCCAGTTCGTGACGTTCGCGCTCAGCGGCAAGCCGTTCATGCGCGGCAGCCACCTATACCAGCTCGGGCGGCCCGACCGATACCTGCTGCCGTTCTACGAGCGCGACCTGCGCGAGGGCCGGATCACGCCGTATGAAGCGCAGACGCTGATCGACTGTCTGGCGATCCTCATGCCCGCGCGTATCCCGCAGGGTTTGGCGGCGGGGTGGATGGTCGGCGGGCGCGATCGGAGCGGCCATGCCGTATCGAACGACCTGACGCGCATGAGCCTGCGCTCGATCAGCCACACCCGTTTGGTTTATCCGGGGATCGGGCTGTGCTGGTGCTTGGACACACCGGAGGAGGACCTGCGCCTGGCGTGCGAGATACTGGGCGAGGGGCGGTCCCACCCCGCGCTGTTCAACGACGAGGTGATCTCAAAGGGACTGCGCTTCCACGGCATGCCGGACGAGGATTCCCATGAGTACATCCACTCGACGTGCGTCGAGATAACGCCCGTCGCCTCGTCCAACGCGTGGGTCGCCAGCCCATACATGAACCTCGCGCAAAAACTGTTGGATGTGCTGGACCGCGACTACCCGTCGATGGACGCTTTGGTGGATTCATACTGCGCCCACATCGCCGAGGGCATGCGCGATAACCTCATCCGCGAGACGCTATGGCGCGAGGAACGCGCAAGGTACGTCACCGACCCGCTGCTGTCCTGCTTCGTGAGCGACTGCCTGGAGCGCGGCGTGGATATCGAGGCTGGCGGGGCGCGTTACAACTGGATCATGCCCTCGTTTGTCGGGCTGTCCAACGCGGCGGACGCGCTGACCGTTATAGAGCGGCTAGTATTCCACGGCGATGTGTCGTTCGAAACGCTTCGATCCGCGCTGGCCGCCGACTATGTTGGATATGAGCAGCTGCGGCTGCGCGTCATGAACACGGTCCCCAAGTACGGCAACGACGACGACGCCGCCGACAAATACGCGCTGCTGTTGACCGAACGGCTAACCGCCATGGCCGAACAGTACCAACGGCGCGGTGATGGCCAATCACCTTCACGCGGTGATAACTACCTCGTGCCCAGCCTGTTCTGCTGGGTGATGCACGACGAGTTTGGCCGGGAAACGGGCGCGTCGCCGGATGGCCGCCGCGCCGGATTCCCGCTGGGCGACGGCTCTGGCCCGGCGCAGGGGCGCGAGGCGACCGGGCCTACCGCCGCGATCCTCTCCAGCACGAAGTGGGATCACCACAAGTTCATTGGCGGCGTCGCGGTGAATGTGAAGTTCTCCAAGCGCATGTTCTCTCCGGACGCGATCGGGAAGATGGTCTCGCTTGTGCGGACGTACTTCGAGCGCGGCGGGTTCGAGCTTCAGGTCAACGTCGTGGACAGGGAAACGCTGCTAAAGGCCCGCGCGAATCCTGAGGAATACCGCGACCTGCTGGTGCGTATCGGCGGGTACAGCGACTACTTCGTGAGGCTGACTAAGACGATGCAGGAGGAGCTGCTGGCGCGGTCGGAGTATCTCATCTAACGCTCCCAGCCCGATATCGCCTCGTCCACCTCGCGCGGGTATGGTATCGACGGCCCCGCGCCGGGCCGCCCTACCGCGATTGACGCGGCGTGGGCGGCCCGAGGCAGCGCGGTTTCGATCGCCTGTCCGGACAGTATGGCTTGCAGGAAATACCCGGTGAAGGTGTCGCCCGCCGCCGTCGAGTCCACCGCCTTTACGGGTATGGCGGCCTGGCTTACGCGCCGCGCGCTGTCCGCGTAAACCGCGCCCTTGCCGCCCAGCGTCAGCAGCGCGGATGATTTAGGATACTTTGATAATAACGCGTCGAGCGTTTCATCCGGATCATCCAAACCCGTCAGTCCATGACCTTCCGTTTCATTGATTATGAACATATCGACGAGGTCCAGCGGCAGGTCGAGTATGTCGCGCGTTATCGGCGAGGCGTTGAAGAACACGCGCATGCCGCGCCGACTGGCTTCCTCCAATAGATACGCCACGCCGCTGGTCTCGTTCTGCGTGAGCAGGCAGTCGCCCGCCGTGAAACCATCCAGCGCGGAATCGATAATCCCAGGCGTTACCGCGCGGTTCGCTCCGCCGTAGAGTATGATGCAGTTGTTCCCGGCGCTGTCCACCTGTATCAGCGCGTGTCCGGTGGGCGTGTCGGCGACGCTCGAGCGGGACGTGTCCACGCCGCTCGAGTTCAGGTAATCCAGCAGGAACGCGCCGTCGCCGCCTACCGCTCCCGCGAAGCCCACGGCCTGCCCGGCCTTCGCCAGCGCGATGGATTGGTTTAACCCCTTTCCGCCCTCATGCCGCTGATACGACGATGAGTCTATCGTCTCGCCTTCGCGGACGAAGTGGTCTACATGGTAAACGTCGTCGATGTTGATCGACCCGAACACGAGAAGTTTCACAGCGTCACCTTCTCAAACAGGTCGGCCAGCAGCGCGTCCCTGTTGATGTGGTAGACGTACCGGCACGGCGGCCTTCGCGGATCGAACGCGTAGTGGTGGTCATACTCCGGTATGGGGGTGGGTATCAGCCTGTCGAGCATCAGCCTGCCGCCGTCGTTGAGCAGCCAGCCCACGGCGGTCGCGTCCCAAACCACGCGGCTCCAGACGCGCCCCGACGCGTATGTGTTCGCCTCGTCGATGGTCTGTTGGGCGAGGTAGTCGGCCAGCGGGCCGCGGCCCTTGAGCCAGTGGGTCAATTCCGGACCGGTCGTGGTGAACGCGCTGACCACGCCCATACACGGCAGCATAACCACGGGCGCTCCGCTGCCGAACACCACCCGCGCGGCCGCGACGTCCTGCATCATGTTGAATTCCTTCGTGTCGTGCCAATCTACGGCGTGCCCGCCCAGCCACACGACCACGACGCGATCCGCGATACCAGGACTCGTCAGCAGCGCGGACGCGACGTTCGTTATCGCTCCGATGGCCACGACGTACAGCGGGTTATCGGGCGTGTAATCCATCGCGCGGCGGGCCAGGTCGCTGGCCGCCGCGGACTCTACGGGCGTATCCTCGCCCGGCAGGTAACGCTCCGATCCCTTGAACACGGGCGTATCCCCGCCAGCCAGCGCGAGGAGCTTCGTTATTTCGGTGTAACTTTTCTCCATGCCGTCCTTAGGTCCGGACGAGCGGGCGTTGTGGAACGGCGCGGCGTACAGCGCGCGCAGGTTGAGCCTGTCCGACTTGAGCGCGTAGGATACCGCGAACTGGTCGTCTATCTCGTTGTAAGCGTCGGTATCCAGCGCCATATCGACGGTACCCGCCGGGCTGGACAGCATCTTCAGGCGCTGTTCTAATGAGAGCATAATGATTCCTCCAATCGGGTGGTATAGCGTTCCAGCTCACCTGTCTGTTTCATAAGGGGAGATGCTGTCGCGGTGACAGGGGGGGCGACGCCAAACCATTGCCGCAGTGGTTAGTTATCTCCACTATGCCATTGTGGAATTCGCGCCGCCCGACCTGTTCCACGCCGGGGGATTCGCCCCGCCCCCTCTGTCACCGCAACGGCATCTCCCCAAAAGGGGCGGCAGGAGGCTTGGAACTCCGCTTAGTCGGGATATGGAACCTAATACGTCCCCGCCTTCTTAGCCGCGTCGATGATCGCGGTGAAGTCGCTCAAACTGACGTTTTCAGGTATGGAATGGTCGGACGCGAAGATATACCCGCCGCCGCGCTTCATCTCTGGCACGACGCGCTCTATCTCCGCGATGATCTGCTCGGGTTTATCCCACAGCACTGCGTTTATCCCGCCGTGGAACAGCAGCCGGTCGCCGTACTGCCGTTTCAGCTTGACCGGATCCATCCCGGCCTTGACCTCCAGCGGGTTCAGCCCGTCCACGCCGATCTCTATCAGCTCGGGGATCAGCGGCAGTATGTTCCCGCAGGAGTGCAGGTGGACCTTCACGCCGTGGGCATGCGCCCAGTCGCACGCGCGTTTATGCACGGGCTTAAGCAGCTCGCGGTACATGTCCAGCGAGAAGAATTGGTGGTCCTTGTAGCCCATGTCGTCCGGCCACTCCACCTCGTCGAACGTGTACCCCGCCTCCCAGAGCTTGTCGAGCCACGCGATGTCCACGTCAAGCTCCGTGTTGAACATGTCCTGGCACCATTCGGGGTCCTCGGCCATCGCCATCAATATCCGCGTCGTGCCGGCCATCCACGAGTGCGTTATGTCAAACCCGAACCATAGCCCCGCGCGAAGCCAACGGCCCTCATCGCGCCACTTGCGGTAGTTTTGCTTCAACCCGGCCCAATCGACGCGGTCGCCGCCCTGCAGCATGCGCTCCTTCGCCTCGGCCCACGCCTTGGGCGACGTCACCGTGAAATCCAGGAATTCCGGCGTGGAACCGTGCTTCGTCCAGTTGCGCAGCGTCACGCCCCACGCGGTCGTTGAGACGCGGTATTCGTCCGTCTCCTCGATGACCTTCACCGGGTATCGCGGGCTGTTGTCTATGGAGATATTCGCCGTGAGGTCCAGCCCGAAGTGATCCACGTAGTCGCGCGTGGGCAGTCCCTCGGATACCCAGCGGTCGATCGTCTCCTTCCATGGCGAGTCGAGGATGGGTACGCGGTCGGCCTCGCGGTGCTCGTACATCCGCTTGAAGCGTTCGTATGACGTCAGTGTTGGCATGGCTGCGCCTCCTTGTTTGGATATATTTAACTAAACGGCCAGCTCCCCGGCCAGCTGCTCAAACTCGCGCTCCAGGCCCAGATCCCATATCAAGGTGCTGGTCAGGTACTTGTCGCGGATCACTCGCGAACCAATGTACGCCCGGCGCGTATCCTCCGCTCCGATACCCAGGCCGACGGGCGTCACGGGCATGCCTAGTCCGCGCATCATCGCGGCCAGATCGTCGGCCCTTGGCAGCTCCTCATCCATTATCGCGAGGATGGCGGGCCAATTATCAACAATCCGCTCGAAGCGCTCGGCGCGCAACGCGGGATCGTTCTGATGGCCGACGTCGCGTTCCATCGCGATTACAGCGTCGGCGGTCCGGCCGAATATCCCGCGCGTCCGCTCACGCCACGCGGGTATGTCGAACGACGCGGCGAACGCGGCGGCGCGCGCCGGGTCGGGCGTCAGCGTCCGCAAACGCTCAAGCAGCTTTATCGTGAGCAGCGTCCCCACGCCGCACTGCGCGCCGTGAAGATCGGAAGGCTCGCCGCGCTCCAGCGCCATCATCTCCCACATGTGCGAGAAGTAATGCTCCAGCCCGGACGCGGGACGCGATATCTTCGCGAAACCCATCGCTATGCCGGATAACACCAGCCCCTCCGCGACCGCCTCGACCGCGTCCGGCTCGCGCCGGATTAACCCCTCCGCCGCGTCCACGCAGCGGCGCAGCGATCGCCGCATCAGCCGCGCGATGTTCTCACAGTAGTATTCACCGGTTACTATGTGGGAAATACGCCACTCGCAGATCGCGACATACTTCGCCAGCATGTCGCCCAGCCCGGCAAGCAGCATCTCCATCGGGGCGGCGGACATGATGTCAGTGTCGCAGACGACCGCCTGAGGGCAGGCGTTGTAAAGGGTAACCTTCAGCCGGTTTTGGACCATGGAGGATGAATCCGAAGCGTATCCGTCCATCGATGGCGCGGTGCCCACAACCAGCGACGGGACGCCGGCGGTCCTCGCTAAAACCTTGCAGCAATCGTTGATTACACCGCTCCCAACCCCCAGCACAGCGTCACTCGCCGGATCGTACGCCATCGCCAGCGCTCCAACCGCGCTCTCGTCAGGCTCCATCTTCTGGGATTGCGGCGGGAATACGTATAGAGTGTATGGGATTCCAGCGTCGTCAAGGATTGTCGAAACCCGTCGGCCCGCCGCCTCGTATGTGTTAGCGTCACATACCACGAATGGGCGCTTCACCCCAAGCGACATTAACGCTTCCGGGAGAATGTTTATCACGCCTGAACCAATTCGAAGGACGCGTAAATCGGTTCGGTGGCGGCGCCCGCACCCGCAGGCGAAACCTTCCTCGCGCAATAACGTTGATATCGCGGAATCCGCAAAGTCCGTCATGAGATCACCTCGTCAGTTTATCATACCCTCTCATGGAAGGTTTGTCCAGCAGCTTCAACTTATAACGTGGCTCCTTCGCCGCGCTGGTCGGCGATCATGCCGGTAAATCTTCCAGCGGGGTGTGGGGCCTAGCCCCACGCCCCCCGGTCATAATCAACCAACCCCCGCCTCGTATAGTTTTTGCTTTATGGGCTTTGCCCTTGCGTGGGGTTTGCGTGGGGGTGTGTGGGTTGGAGACGTTGGGGCGCCGCCCCAAACCCCGCAAGGGGGTTTCACCCCCCTTGACCCCCTGACCAGCGTGACGCTGGACCCTCGTGGCCAGGGTAGGTTGTTCCTCACGGATACGTGTTTGCCTTTACAAACGCCGCCGGAACGTCTATAATACTACAAAACCAACGGGAGGATTGATCGCATGGCACGCTTGACCGCGCCGGACCGTACACGCACTATCGCAGTCACCGGGATGCTGCTGGCTGTGCTGCTCTTGTTCGTCTTCACCCCCATCGGCTATATCCCCATCCCCCCGGCTAACCCCACCACCATGTGCATACCCGTCCTCGTGGGCATGATGGTCGAGGGCCTCCCCGTCGGTATGCTGCTAGGCTTCGCGTTCGGGCTTACCAGCCTGCTCCGCGCGTTATTCGGCGTGTCGCTCTACGTGTTCTCAAACCCCCTCATCTCCATAATCCCCCGCGTCCTCATCCCCGTAACCTCCTGGCTAATCCTCAACGCGCTCGGCTCTCTCACCCGGCGCGGCGCCTTAGGCGAAGCCGCCGCGATGGGCATCAGCGCGTTCTGCGGCTCCGCTACCAACACGCTCCTTGTCCTCCCCCTAATCACCTTGTTCTACGGCGACGCGCTGGGCAAACCCATCGGCGTCCTCATGCTTACCAACGGACTCCCCGAAGCCATCACTGCCGCCATCCTTGTCCCCGCGGTCGTCGCGGCCCTCCAACGCGCCGGACTGCGCCGTCTCGACCCCACCCAGTCCATCGTCAACACCCTCAAAACCAAACTCACCCCCAAAGCGAGGCATAACGCGTGATCCTTACAATGGACGTGGGCAACACCAACATCAAAACGGCGGTCTTCGACGGCGAGTCCCTCGCGGCTTACTGGCGCGTCTCGACCAGCCGCACATCCACCAGCGACGAGCTGGGCATCCTCCTGCAGAACCTGTTCACGCACAAGGGCCTGCGGATGTCCGGCATTGACGGCGTGATATTCTCATCGGTCGTGCCCCCGGTTAACTTCACAATCGAGCACATGGTCTCCTTGTACCTAGGCCTGGAGCCCGTTCACGTGTCCGCGAGCATGGATCTTGGCATAACGATCCACTACGACAACCCCTACGAGCTGGGCACGGACCGCATCGCCAACGCTGTCGCCGCCTACTTCATATATGGCGGGCCTTGCGTTACGATCGACTTCGGCACGGCCACTACCTTCGGCGTAATCAGCGAGGATGGCGAGTTCCTTGGCGGCGCGATTTCCCCCGGCATCAAGCTGGCGGCGGAGGCCCTGGTCAGCGGCGCGGCGAAGCTCCCGCGCGTCGAGCTGGTCCGGCCGACCTCCGTCATTGGCACGAACACTGTCGCGAACATACAGTCCGGCCTGGTATTCGGCTTCGTCGGCCAGATCAACTATATAATAAGGAAGATCCAGGACGAGCTGGGCCGCAAGGCGCGGGTCGTGGCCACGGGCGGGATGGCGACGCTGATAGCCTCCGAGTCGAAGGCGATCGACACGCTGGACGGCCTCCTTACCCTCAAGGGCCTGCGGCTCCTGTATGAGCGCAACAAATAAGGATGGTATGATGGAATCTATCCGCACAATAACCACGGGTTTCCTAGGCTTGGGCAACATCGGCGCGGGCGTCTGGCGGCTGATCGAGCAGACGCGCGGCGAGATCGCGGCGCGTGAGGGCGTGCGGTTCAGCGTCAAGCGCGTCCTGGTGCGCGACACGCTCAAGCGCCGCGATGTGTCGGTCCCCAAACCCATACTGACGACCGACGCGGACGATGTGCTGTCCGATCCAGATATCACGCTGGTTGTCGAGGCTCTAGGCGGCGAGCAGCCGGCCGCCGACTACATCCGCCGCGCGTTGATCTCCGGGAAATCCGTCGTCACGGCCAACAAGCTCGCTCTGGCCACGCACTGGCAGGAACTGCTGGAGACTGCCTGCGTTTCAGGCTCGTGCCTGTACTTCGAGCCGGGCGTATGCGGGGCGATCCCGGTGATTCGCGCGATCACCGATTCCCTCCAGGCTAACACCATCGAGCGGCTGTACGGCATAATCAACGGCACAACCAACTATATCCTCTCCCAGATGAGCGCGCCCTACGCCGGGCAAGGCCCCGCGCCTTCCGCTGGCGGCCTGTCCGGGCAATGCGGCGTCTCCTACGCCGACGCGCTGTTCGAGGCGCAGCGGCTTGGCCTGGCCGAACCCGACCCTACCGCCGACGTTGAGGGCGGCGACGCGGCGTGCAAGCTGTCGATACTGGCTACGCTGGCGTTCCGGGCGCATGTCCCGTTGGAGGGATTGTTCCGGCGCGGCATCACGACGATAACGCCCGTCGACGTGGCGTACGGCAGGGAGCTGGGCTACGCGATAAAGCTTCTGGCTGTGGCCAAACGTGTCGGCGACAAGGTCGAGGCGCGGGTTCACCCGACGTTCGTGCCGCTCTCGCACCCGCTGGCCTCGGTCAACGGATCGCTCAACGCGGTCTATCTGTACGGCCACGCCTGCGGGGAACTGATGTTCTATGGCCGGGGCGCGGGCGACGCTCCAACGGCCAGCGCGGTCGTATCCGACATGATCGCCGCCGCGCGTTCAGGCTGCCGCGGCGGAGAGCGCGCCTACCGGATGACCGGCACGGTCGCGATGGAAACGGACTGGGTGAGCCGCTACTTCATCCGGCTTCAGGCCGTGGACCAGCCGGGCGTGCTGGGCGCGATCGCGGGGATACTGGGCCGCCACGGAGTGAGCATCGCCTCAATGCGCCAGACCACGGGCGATGGCCGCGCCCCGCTGCTGTTCGTCACGCACATGGCGCGGGAGAGCGACGTCCGCTCCGCGCTTGGCGAGATCGACGAGAGCCTGGCCGCGATAGAAAACGTCATATATGTTGAGGAGGGAATATAAATGGTATTCACGCCGCTGGACTACAGGCATGAGGACCGCGTGGGGATGCGCGGCGGCAAGGGCGTCGTGTCGTATGACGAGCTGATACCGGGCGCGTTCCCGAAAAACTGCCGGGTGTTCGCCAAACTGACTCTCGCGCCGGGCTGCTCGATCGGCAAGCATACCCATGAGGGCGAGACGGAGCTATACACGTTCGTGTCGGGCACGGGCACGGCCATGGATGATGATATTCCAATAAAGGTTAAGCCAGGATACGTGATGTCCACGCCCAGCGGCCACGCGCACGCGGTAGACAACGACGGCGACGAGGACCTGGTCTTCTACGCCTGTATCATACGGGATTAAGGGGAGGCATGCCGATGGGTTGGGAGACTATTCGCGAAAACGATCCCGAGCTGGCCGCCGCGCTCGACGCGGAGCTTACGCGCCAGCGTGAGCATGTGGAGCTTATCGCCTCCGAGAACTTTGTGTCGGAGGCGGTGCTGGAGGCCGTCGGCTCGCCGCTGACGAACAAGTACGCCGAGGGTTACCCGGGCAAGCGTTACTACGGCGGGTGCGAGTTCGTCGACCAGGCGGAGGAACTCGCCCGTAACCGCGCGAAGGCGCTCTTCGGCGCGGACCACGCGAACGTCCAGCCGCATTCCGGGGCGCAGGCGAACACGGCGGTATACTTCGCCCTGCTCAACCCCGGCGACACGATCATGGGCATGAACCTATCCCACGGCGGCCACCTTACCCATGGCAGCCCGGTTAATATTTCCGGCAAGTATTTCCAAATAATCCCATACGGGGTGTCGCGATACGACGAGCGGATCGACTACGACGCGCTCCACGCGCTGGCGTTGGAACGCAGGCCTAAGATGATCGTCGCGGGCGCTAGCGCTTATCCGCGCGTAATCGATTTTGAGAGACTGGCGGCGACTGCCAAGGCGTCCGGCGCGCTGCTGATGGTGGACATGGCGCACATCGCGGGGCTGGTCGCCGCGGGATTGCACCCATCCCCCATCCCCCACGCCGACATTGTGACCACGACCACCCACAAGACCCTGCGCGGGCCGCGCGGCGGCATGATACTATGCCGGAAAGACTTCGCGAAAGCGATAGACAAGGCGATATTCCCCGGCATACAGGGCGGGCCGCTGATGCACGTGATCGCCGGCAAAGCCGCGTGTTTCCACGAGGCGCTGCAGCCGTCGTTCAGGGAGTACCAGGCCAGGATCGTCAGCAACGCGAAGGCGCTGGAGGAAGGCTTCCGCAAGCGCGGGATCAGCATGGTTTCGAGCGGAACCGACAACCATCTATTGCTGCTGAACCTGTCCGGCACGGGCGTGACGGGCAAGGAGCTTGAGTCGAGGCTGGGACGCGCGAACATCACCGTAAACAAGAACACCGTGCCCTTCGAGACCCTGCCGCCCACGGTGACCAGCGGTATACGAGTGGGGACCCCGGCGGTCACCACGCGCGGCATGGGCGCCCCGGAGATGGACGCGCTGGCCGGGGCGATCGCGCGGATCATCCGCGAGGGCGAGGACGCGGTCGCGGCGGTCAAGGCGGAGACGCTCGCGCTGCTGGCGCGATTTCCACTATATCCCCATCTGTAAGGAGGCGTTGTTATGCCATTCCCGCGTACCACGGTCGGCGGGGTATCCCTGCCGCGGATGCTCATGGGCAGCAACTGGATACTGGGCTACAGCCACACGACCTCGTCAGCGGACGCGATGATCCGCAGCCGCCACAGCGAGGGCCGCAAGATCGCCGAACTGCTGGAAACATACCTGGAGTACGGCGTCGACGCGCTGATGGCGCCCATATCCTCGCACGAGACAGACCTGCTGATGGATGGCGTGAGGATCGCGCAGGAGCGTACGGGCAAGCGGATCACGCTCATCGACACGCCCATATTGGATCTGCGTGACAGCGCGGATGCGCGGCGCTCGGTCGGCGAGACGCTGGATAAGAGCCGCGCGATGGGTTGTACGTTCTGCTTGATCCACCATTCGTCGGTCGAGCAGCTGGTATCTAAGCTGCATGGCACGATCGAGCGCCTGCCCGACTACACCGACATGATCCGCCAGCGCGGGCTGATACCGGGCCTGTCGGCGCATATGCCGGAATTGGTCGTGTACTCGGATCAGAACGGTTATGATATAGAAACATATATACAGATATACAACTGTATGGGATTCCTGATGCAGGTCGAGGTCGAGAGCGTCCACAAGATCATCCACAACGCGAAGAAGCCCGTCATGACGATCAAGCCGATGGCCGCCGGACGATGCAGCCCGTTCGTAGGGCTGACATTCTCCTTCGCGACGATACGCGAGAGGGATATGGTGACATGCGGAGCGTTCACGCCGGACGAGGTTCGCGAGGACGTTGAGATCGCGATGGCCGCGATCGAGCGCAGGCCGCCCGACCTGGAAGGCAGGTCCAGCCCGAACAAGACCACCGCGATAACAGGCGAGTAACAGCGGATGAGCGCGCCCACGCGAAACGACGAGGCGGAACTCGACATCGAAAGGTTGAACAGCGAGGCGCAGGGAGTGGCGCGGCGCGACGGGTTCGTGTGGTTCGTCGTCGGCGCGATGCCCGGGGAACGGGTTAGGGCAAGGGTGATCAAGCCCGGGGCGCGGAGTTGCGTGGCAAGGGTGATGAGGATCGTGGAGCCGTCGCCGGATCGCGTCGAGCCGCCTTGCCCGGTATACGTAAGGTGCGGAGGCTGCGCGGCGCAGCACATGGCGTATGGCGCGACGCTGGATTGGAAGGCGGGCGTAGTAAGAGACTGCCTGGAGAGGATCGGCGGGATTAGGTCGCCGCTGGTAAGGCCAACGGTAGGTATGGAGCAGCCGTGGCGTTACCGGAATAAGGGGGCGTTCCCGGTCGCGGGCAAGGTTGGGAGCGCGGTGATAGGTTGTTACGCGCCGAGATCCCATGAGGTGATAGACGCGCCCGACGGCTGCGCGCTGCACAAGCGGGAGACCAATTTATTGGTAGAAGCGGTTCGCGGATGGATGAAGGAGAACCGCGTAGAGCCGTATGACGAGGCGCGGCACGAGGGTTTGGTTCGCCGAATCGTGACAAGAGTGAACCGGGACGGGAAGTCCATGCTAACCATTGTGGTAAGGGAAGCGCAAGCGGCACGGCTGCCAGGGTTGGACGCGCTCGTAAGGGGACTGCGGGAGGCCGGAGCGGGGTTGGAAGGGGTAGCGGTGTCGCGAAATCCATCGCGCGGGAACGCGGTTTTTGGGCCGGAATGCCGCGCGGTGTGGGGCGTGGAGTCGCTGGAAGAACGGCTGGAGCTGTCAGTAGGCGCGCTAAGCTACTATTTGTCGCCAAGGTCGTTCTTTCAGGTGAATACCAGGCAGGCGGAACGGTTAGCGGAGACGGTGTTGGGGTACGTTAGGGGCGCCGGGGGAAGCGGCGCGGCGGCGGATGTGTACTGCGGCGCGGGCACGCTAACGTTAGCGTTGGCGAAGGCGGGGTTCGAGGCAGTAGGCGTTGAGCTGGTGGAAGACGCCGTTAGGGACGCAAGGCGCAACGCGGTGGCGAACGGGCTGGCAGGCGTAAGGTTCGAGCAGGGCGACGCGGCGGTTTCGATGCCGGAGCTTGTTAGGAAGTATGGCAGGTTCGATGTCATTGTGATGGATCCGCCGCGTAAAGGGTGCGATCGCGCGGTTTTGGAGGCGGCGGCCCGGGCGGGACCGTCGAGGGTGGTGTATGTGTCGTGCGATCCGGCGACATTGGCGCGGGACGCGGCCACGCTCGCCGGGTTGGGGTATCAGCTTGAGGAGGCCACGCCGATCGATCAATTCTGTTGGACGGCGTCCATTGAGACGGTAGCGTTGTTCAGGCATGGAGGAACAACCTACCCTGGCCACGAGGGTCCAGCGTCACGCTGGTCAGGGGGTCAAGGGGGGTGAAACCCCCCTTGCGGGGTGCGG
>JAISWI010000045.1 GCA_031270865.1 Oscillospiraceae bacterium | reverse complement strand
TGCATAGAGCGTGGGATAATGGTCAGTTATTTGGAGAAACACGCGCCGGAGGTGATAGGAATGTTGACAGGTCAATTCACGATGGAAGACGCGCAGTGGGCATGGCGGTCAGACGGGGTTGAGGAAGGTATGGAGAAGGGGTTGGTGATAGGTCGGGAAGAAGGCCGGGAAGAAGGCCGGGAGGAGGGTCGGGAGGAGGGCATGCAGCTTGGCGAGGAGCGCGGTATACAGATTGGCGAGGAGCGCGGCATGCAGAAGCGCAATCTGGAGATGGCTCGCCGAATGCGTGAGCTGGGAGCTGAAATGAGGTTGATTGTCGCTGTCACGGGATTGGGCGAAGTTGAGATTCTGCGGCTGTGACGTGCGCCGGAGGTGATAGGAATGTTGACAGGTCAATTCACGATGGAAGACGCGCAGTGGGCATGGCGGTCAGACGGGGTCGAGTAAGGTATGGAGAAGGGGTTGGTGATAGGTCGGGAGGAGGGTCGAGAGGAAGGCCGGGAGGAAGGCATGCAGCTTGGCATAGAGAAGCGCAATCGGGAGATGGCTCGCCGGATGCGTGAGCTGGGCGCCGAAATGAGGTTGATTGTCGCTGTCACGGGATTGGGCGAAGTTGAGATTCTCCAACTGTGACGCCCCGCAATGAGCGGGCCGCTGGCTGGCTTAGACAATCCAGCGCGTTGGATTGCTGTTAGGCGTTAAAAAGCGGCGGCTCACCTGCTTGCCTTTCCGGTTCGCTTTTGATATACTAGCCTAAAGTTCGTATCAAGGCTGACAGGAGGCGCGATCATGGCGACGAAGCCCAACCAACCGCCAACTGACAGCGACTCGACGCTGCTGGCCTTGATGAACTGGTCCGATTATAAATACGAACAAAACCAATTCTTCAGCAAGTACCCGTTCGCTTTAACCGCGCTGCGCGACATGTTCCTGGGCGCGATGCGCAACCTAATGCCGCTGTTTACCAGCCACGGCGTTTCGCTGGACGCGCTCACGCGCAGCGGCAGCCTGTATATGACGCGCAACACGCCTCCCCGCTCCGTGATGGAAATGGCGGAGGAGGTCGATCCGTTCAAGCTGTTTTTGGGCTATATAGGCGCTAATGGGATCAATGGCCCGCGCGACGGAACCTCTAGGCGGCAGGCCGACACCATCCTGCCCTGCCGCGACGCCCGCATGGTCACCAGCTACATCATAAGAATCCTTGAGATACGCCTGCGGGCCAAACTGAAACACTCCCCAATAAAAACCCCGTCCCGCGAGAGGATTATCCAGGAAATTTCATACATGTACCAGCACAAGACGCCAAGGCTGGATCTCGCGCTGGAAGACGAGCGGTTCGATACGCTGCTGAACGAAGCGGCGCAGTTATATATCAACAACAGCGCTGACCTGCGCCTTACCTGCCCTTTGGACGACCCCCGCCTCATATCGCCGCTGTCACGCGAGATAGACGAGGCTAACCGTCAGGAACCGTTCGCCACGCTGATCAGGTTCCATTCGGAACGCCTGCTCGGTTACTCTGAACAGCATTTCGCCGACCTGTTCCGCCGCCAGGCAAACGTTATCGCCGGCAGCGGGTGGATCCCCCCGCGTGGTTCGACTTCCTTCGGCGACGACGGCCAACCCGCCGACGCGTCTCCCAGGCCGCCAGAGCTTCCACAAGCTGATACGCAGGGTTACAGTCAGTTAACCGACAGCCAGCTGCTGGGCTACATCGCCTGGCGCGTGTCATACCGTTCCGGCGGCGAGCCTCCCGCGCCAGCGGAGGCAGTCCTCCTGTGCGCTACCGA
Source organism: Oscillospiraceae bacterium (assembly GCA_031270865.1). Lineage (GTDB taxonomy): Bacteria > Bacillota > Clostridia > Christensenellales > Aristaeellaceae > BNUH01. The sequence goes on along the minus strand of JAISWI010000045.1, from coordinate 12,406 downwards.
ACTGCTCCACGGCGTCGGCGCGGACAACCCGCACGAGATAATGGCCGGACTCGCGCGGCTGCTGTCCGTATACGCCAAGGTCAGCCGTAAGGTGACGAACCGACTGACCGCGTGGATCCGCGATTTGTATGTGCTCAACTATATCAAGAACCCCGCTAAGGTCATCCCGCCGCGCGACCAGCGCAGGCAAGCGGTGCCGGCCCCCGCCGATCCAAGCTACGGCTTCGCCTTGCCTTTCACGGCCTATGTCGAACGGTACGGCTTGTCGAGGTTCTACCCCGCGCTGTTAATGGGCGTTGATGTGGAGAAAAGCCTCGCGCCCGAGCAGCGGTTTGAGCTGTACGCGTCGGTCTCCGCTTATAAGGTGACAGCCAGCAAGATATACGCCGCCCCCTATATCCCGCTGCTCAAAGCGTGCTTTGCCGCCGCGCTGGACAGCGTCCAGGGGTTGTTGGACGCGTCCGGAGGCTTCGACCTGCTGATGCTGGCCAAGCGTTCCGGCAACGGGCTGCGCCTATACGACACCGCGCTCACGTATGACCGCGTGGTTTACCGCGTCCCGCGCGACGCCGCGCCGATCCGCGCGCGCCTGTCCATCGACGCGCGGCGCAAGCCCGAGCCGCTGGAGCAGTTCGTACGCCGACAAAACGGCTGGTTCTGCAGGAGTTTTGCCACCCTCACGCCCATCGCGCCAGTACTGGCGGGCTGGCTCATGCGCTCGCTGGACTCACACCTGCGCGAGATGATCCGCTTCCCCAGCAAACTCCAGCGCCCCGCCTTCATAACGGACAACGTCACGTGTATACTCTCCCGCGCGAGACTGGGCGCGGCGTCTATCGGCCTGCTTGAATCCCTGCCGATGGACGCGGCTGTCAAGCAAGCCGTCGGCAGGACGCTTCACGCGATGTACCCCAACGGCTTCACCGCCCCCGACGCGAAACCGGCCAAGCGCGCAAAGCGCGGCGCGGCCATCGACGAAGCAACCATCGAGCGGACGCCCGTCAAGGTGGATTTCTCCACGCTGGAACGCGCGCGCATGGACGCGGACTGGGTGTTCAGCAGACTGACCGCGAAGAGCGGGGAGGATGAAAACGATTCTATCCCGGCGGTTCAACCAGCGCCCAAACCGTTGTCGCTCCCGTTGGAGGCGCTGTCTTTCGACGACGACGCGTCGAACGCCCTCGACTCCTGGACAGCCCTGGCCGCCGCGCTGACCGATATCGAGCGAGACGCGCTGTCCACGATGCTGGATAATCCCGCCCCGACCGCCGCGCTCCGGGCGTTCGCGCAGCGGCAGAACCAGCTGCCCGCCGCCTTTGTCGAGCGCATCAACGGCAAGGCCCTCGACTTGATCGGCGACACGCTGATAGAGGATATGGCGGGATACCGCGTCATCGACGATTACCGAGGGGATTGCGCGGCCATGTGCGCCAAGCGCGAACCGGCTTAACCATGGACGCGATTATGGTTATACGGTATTGATGGGATATATCAATGGAGGCACTGATGTCAATGACAAAGGCCGCTCCTAAGCGGATCGCCGCCGCCGTGCTGAACGCGCTCAAAGGCGGCGTTGTGCCGCGCGTCGGGCTGGAATACATAGCGGTCGGGCGGGCGAGGGAGATAGACGCGCTCCTCAAGGATACCGAAATCATTGGGGAAGGCGGCGCGGCGTGCCGGTTCGTCGTTGGGCGCTATGGCAGCGGCAAGTCATTCCTCCTCCAAACCATCCGCAGCTACGCCATGGAGCGCGGTTTCGCGGTCGCCGACGCGGACCTTTCCCCCGAGCGCCGGCTTAGCGGCACACATGGCCAGGGCGTGGCCACTTACCGTGAGCTCATGAAGAATCTCTCCGTGCGCGTCAGCCCGGACGGTGGCGCTTTGCCAATAATCCTTGAAAAATGGATCACATCAGTCCAGCAGTCGGCCGCCGAGGAAACAGGACTCGACGACTTCCAAAGCCCGGCCTTCGACGCGCTGGTCCGCAAACGCATCCTCTCCATTGGATCGGAACTGGAGGGGATGGTCAACGGCTACGACTTCGCGCGTGTGATCGTCAAATACTGGCAAGCGTACCGCGACGCGGACGAGCCCGCCCAATCCAACGCGCTGCGCTGGCTGAGGGGCGAGTATGCCTCCAAGCTGGAGGTCCGGCGCGACCTGGACGCGCGCGCGATGATCGACGATGATAACTGGTATGAGGCGTTGAAATTGTTCGCGGCGTTCCTGGTCCGCGCGGGTTACAGCGGCCTGCTCGTCCTCATCGACGAGGTGGTCAACCTGTTCCGCATCCCGTTCCGCGTGACCCGCCAGTACAATTATGAAAAGCTCCTATCGATGTATAACGACACGCTGCAGGGCAAGGCGTCCCACCTGGGGCTGGTGTTCGTCGTCACGCCCCAGTCGCTGGAGGATACCGAGCGGGGGATATTCAGCTACGAGGCGCTGCGCTCGCGCCTGACAGAGGGCCAGTTCGCCGACCCGGAGGCCCGTGACCTGCTCGCCCCGATCATCCGCATAAGCCCGCTGACTTACGAGGAGATGTACGTCCTGCTGGAAAAACTCGCGCGGCTGCACATGGAGCTATACGGCTACAGGCGGGAGATCGCGCAGGAGGAGTATGTCGCGTTCCTCAAAACCGAGTATGAGCGCATCGGCGCGTCCACTCATATCACGCCGCGCTCCGTGATCCGCGACTTTGTGGAGATCCTCAACCGACTGTACCAATACTCCGAACAGACCATCGCGGACATCGTCGCCGCCAAGGATACCCAGCTTACATTCGACGAGGGCGACTCGCCGGATGACGTGGACGGATTCGCCAGCTTCACCTTATGAGCGCGGGGGATCCGTTCGGCAGGCTGGCCCCCGCCGTACAGGATTTCATACTGCGCAGCCGCTGGCCATCCCTGCGGTCTATCCAATCCGCCGCGATAAACGCCATCCTTGATACCGATAACAACGTCCTTCTGGCGACAGGCACCGCCTCAGGCAAGACCGAGGCGGCGTTCATGCCTGTCGTCACCTCGCTGCTTAACAAACCCGCGCGTTCAGTCGGCGTCCTGTATATTTCACCGCTAAAGGCGCTGATCAACGATCAGTTCGAGCGCGTGGGCTCACTGCTGTCCGATACCAATATACCAATAACCAAGTGGCATGGCGACGCGCCGCAGTCCCGCAAGCGCCGCCTGTCCGATCGCCCGCGCGGGGTGCTTCAGATCACGCCCGAGTCGCTGGAGGGACTGCTAGACCGCGACGGATCGACCGGACCCGCGGGCGGCTGCGTTTATATGTTTTCCGAGCTTCGTTTTGTGATAATCGACGAGATCCACGCGTTCATGGGCGGGCCGCGCGGGATACAGACGCTCTGCCTGCTGGAGCGTCTGGCGCGTATGATCGGGCACACCCCGCGCCGGATCGGCCTCTCCGCCACGCTGGGCGACACCAAACCCGCCGAACGCTGGCTGAACATGGGCACGAGCCGCCGATGCGTCACCCCGCAAGCAGACGACGCGCCCAAGCGCGTACGATTGGCCATGTTTGAATATGAACAGGAAGAGCCCGACAACGAATCCGACGCGCCGTTCGGAGGCCGCCGCCTGAACGTCAGGCCCACCCGGTTTTACGAAGACTTATATCGTTTCACGCTGGGGAAGAAGGCGATCGTATTCGCGCGATCCCGTTCCGGCGTGGAGGAAACGGCGCTCAACCTTCGCCGCCTCGCGCAAACCCATGGCACGCCCGATATATACCGGGCGCACCATGGCAGCGTCTCCGCGTCGCTGCGCGAGCAGACCGAGCGCGAGATGAAGTCCAGCGAGGGCGGGCTGGTCGCCGCCGCGACGGTCACGCTGGAGCTGGGCATAGACATCGGTGAGCTGGACATGGTGGCGCAGCTTGACGCGCCGTCGTCGGTGTCGGCGTTCGCTCAGCGGCTGGGCCGGTGCGGGCGGAGGGGACAGCGGGCCGAGTTGATGTTCTTCCTGACCGGGGCGCTGGACCGTGTATGGTTTGACGAACCGCGCGGCGGGGCGCACGGGTTTGACTGGTCGCTGCTGCGCTCGATCGCGTGCGTACAGCTGTACCTTACCGAGAAATGGGTAGAGCCGCCCGACCTGCCCGAAGCCCCGTACACGCTCCTTTACCACCAAACGATGGCGCGCCTGTTAAGTTTCGGCGCGTGCGATCCGCCGCGGCTGGCGCGGGATGTGCTGACGCTCGCGCCGTTCGCCGGGATCACGCGGTCAGCTTACCAAACGCTGCTGCGGCATCTGCTGGATATCAACCACATCGCGCGAACCGAGGAGGGCTTGCTCATGCTGGGCGCGGCGGCCGAGCCTGTCGTATCGACTTACCGGTTCTGCGCGGTGTTCGAGTCGCCGGAAGAGTATGACGTGATATATAAGGGTCAGTCGATCGGTTCGGTATACGGGGCGCCGCCGCCTGGGTCGAGGATCGCGCTGGCCGGGAAGGTGTGGGAATGCGTACAGGTGTTGGAGAACCGCAAGGCCGCGCTCGTTGACGCGGCGACGGGTTCGGGCGTGACCACCTGGCGCAATCCGACGCGGATTCCGGCGCATGACCGCGTGGCCGCCGCCATGCGGGACGCGCTGACCTCCGACGCCATCTACCCATATCTTGATGAAGCGGCTGTCAACCGGCTAACGGCTATGCGCCGCGACGCGCGGCGGTCGGGCATGCTAGGCTCCGGGCTAGTCTCGCTGAACTATAACCGTTATATGTTATGCCCATGGGTGGGATCGCGGCGGATGTCGACGTGGGCGTTGGCGTTAGAGGCCGAGGGCGTTACGGCGGAGATCCGGCCCGGCGGGTTTGATCCGGTGTATCTCATGTTGGAATTCTCTGGCGGCATGCCGTTGTTATCGAAAACCATCGAGCGCGTCCGCTCCAGGCCGGTCGACCTCGACGCGCTGCCGCTAAGCGAGACGCACACGATCCCCGCCAAGTACGATGAGTTCATCCCTCTGGAACTGCTGCGCGACCAGTACAGGAGGGACGCGCTGTGCGCTGAGTTGGGGGGGGAGGGGGATAGGCGCGTGTGAGGGAATGCGCTTACTTTGCCACAACGCGGGGTATGCGTCTCCTCTGCCAGCGTGGGACTCGCCCCACCTCCTCTGCCGCTGCGGCGGCATCTCCCCCAAAGGGGCGACAAGAGGTTTGGATACGCCGCTTCGGTGGGTTTGGGAATGTACGACGCGTCACGTACCCATTCCCCGTCGTTCCAAGCTTCTTGTCGCCCCTTTAGGGGAGATGTCACCGCAGTGCCAGAAGGGGCGGCGATGCGAATCCACCTTCAGGCGACAGAGAGGACCATTCCCAAATCCCCCGCAGACGACAGGCGCTGATTCCGCAAAACCCGATTCAAATCAACCCCATAATCCCAACAAACTGGGCTGGAGACACATCCTCCGCGCGGACGCGCTCATCCAGCCCAACCTTTTCCAACAACACCCCCGCCTGCCCGGAGGTCATGCCGAAACCCGCGCGGAGGTTGTTGCGCAGCGTCTTGCGCCGCGCCGCGAACGCCGCGTCCACCACCCGCCCGAACCGCGCGTAGTCCCCCGGCGTTAACATCGGCTCGTCCAGCGCGGAGCATACCACAAAGCATGAATCCACCTCGGGCGGCGGATCGAACATCCGCGCGGGCACGTCCAACACCACGCGCGGCGTGAACCGCGCCCGCGACCATACGCTAAGCGGGCCGTACCCCTCGCCGCCAGGCGAAGCGCACAGCCTGCGGGCGACCTCCTCCTGCATCATACACGCCACGCCGTCGAAAGGCGGGTCCATCCGGAACGAACGCAGGAGCAGCGGCGTCGTCATGCAATAAGGCAGATTCGACAAAAACCAGATTGGTCTGCCAGCCGCGTTTATCCACGCCGGCCAGTCCAGCGCCATGCCGTCCATTATACGTATTTCCACATGGGGATATAGCGAAACCGCGGCTCGGAGTTCCCGCTCCAGCGACCTATCGATCTCAACGGCCAGCACGCGCCTCGCCCGCTTCGCCAGCGCAACGGTCAGCCCGCCCAGCCCCGCGCCGATCTCCAACACCGCGTCGCTGGCCGTCACCCCGGACAATTCGACCAGCTGGTCCAGCAGCGCGGCGTCTGTCAGGAAGTTCTGGCCGAGGCTTTTGTTTCTCGTGGAACAATGCTTAACCCGCATCGCTGATCCCGAATATCCTAAGCGCGTTCGCTGTCGCGGCCTCTGCCAACTCCTCCGGCGGCATGCCGCGCAGCTCCGCAATCCTCGCGGCGGTATGCGCGACGAACGCGGGCTCGCACCGCTTGCCGCGAACGGGCGCTGGGGCGAGGTACGGGCAGTCCGTCTCGATGAGGAGTCGGTCGAGCGGGACCTTCCGAGCGCACTCATGGAGATTATCCGCGTTCTTGAACGTGACGTTGCCCGCGAACGATATCGCGCATCCCAGGTCAAGGTACCGCTCCGCCTGCGGCCAGTCGCCGGAATAGCAATGCAGTATAACCTGCGGCGGCATCATGCCGTTCATAACGCGCAGGGTCTCCAACATGTCGTCATGCGCGTCGCGGACGTGCAGTATGACGGGCATTTCCCACGCCGCCGCCCACGCGAACTGCGACGCGAACACCGGCCACTGCGTCTCGCGCGGCATGCCGTAGTGATAATCCAGGCCGATCTCCCCGATGGCCACAACGCGCGGACTCGCGGCCAGAGCGCGCATCCATTCCCTGTCCGTTTCAGCGAACGCGGCGGCTGACTCGGGATGAATCCCCACCGCCGCGTATACCCCGCCGTTCGATTCCGCCAGCGCAACCGCGCCCAGCGACGAGGCGCGGTCCGATCCGACGCAGACGCACCGCGCCACGCCAGCCTCAACCATGCGGCCAATCACTCCACCGCGATCCCCATCAAACCGCTCGTCGCCCAAATGAGCGTGGGTGTCGAACAGGTTCATTATCATCCTATCACGCTGCCGGCGGGCATGTCGCCGTCCAGCGTCACCAGCCGCAGGCTGCCCTTGTCGTCGGAGGCAGCGAGGATCATACCCTCCGAAACCATGCCGCGCATCTTGCGCGGGGCGAGGTTCGCCAGCAGCGCGACTGTCTTGCCGACCATGGCTTCCGGCGCGTACCACTGCGCTATCCCGCTTAGGACGGTTCGACCGCCCGCGCCGTCGTCCAGCGTGAGCTTGAGCAGCTTGTCGGACTTGGGTACCTTCTCCGCCGCGAGCACCTTGGCCGATACCAGTTTGACCTTCTCGAAGTCGTCGATAGTGATTATGGCGGGAACATCCTGCCTGGCGGCTTCGTCGGGGACGGACGCGGGTTTCTCCGGCGGCGCGGCGGGCGCGGTCAGTTCCGACAGTTCCTTCTTCACATCGACGCGCGGGAACAGCGCTTCACCCTTCGTCACGGTATGCCCGACCGTCCGGCGGGTCAGGGACTTCAGCGAATCCCATTCCTTCAGTTCCGGTTCGGTTATGCCCAATTGGTCATAAATGCGCTGGGGCGTGCGCGGCATGAACGGGCTTATCAGCGCGGCGACGAACCGCGCGGCCTCCGCCAGGTAATACAGCACGGTCGCCAGCCGTCCGCGCTGGTCTGGATCCTTGGCTAACAACCATGGCGTGGTCTGGTCGATGTACTTGTTGCACTCGCCGATAACGCGCCAGATCGCGGCGAGGGCCGTCGAGAACTGCAGCGAGTCCATCGCCGCCTCAACCTCCGTCGGGAGGGCCAACAGACGCGCGCCGAGAGCTTCCTCCAATGGGGTAATGGCGGACGGTTCGGGCAGCGTCCCTCCGAAATACTGCGCGACCATGGCGGTTGTGCGGCTGATGAGGTTGCCCAGGTCGTTGGAGAGGTCGGCGTTCACGCGGGTGAGCAGGGCGGCGTGGGTGTAGTTGCCGTCCGCGCCGAAGGGCACCTCCCTCATCAGGAAGTGGCGCACCGCGTCCGATCCGTAGCGCGCGCACAACGCCGCGGGGTCGATCACGTTGCCCAGCGACTTGCTCATCTTCTGCCCGTCGATGATCAGCCAGCCATGCCCGAATATCTGGCGCGGTATCGGTATGTCCAGCATCTTGAGCATGATCGGCCAGTATATCGCGTGGAAGCGCACGATCTCCTTGCCCACCAGGTGGACGCTGGCCGGCCAGTACCTTTGGTACAGCTCATCGTTGTCAGACGCGTAGCCCAGCGCGGTGATGTAGTTGGACAGCGCGTCTATCCACACATACGCCACGTGCTTCGGGTCGAAGGGCAGCGTTATCCCCCAACTGAACGAGGTGCGGCTGACGCACAGGTCGTTCAGCCCGCCGCGCAGGAACGCTAGCATCTCGTTGGCGCGGGTCTGCGGCTGGATGAAACCGGGGTTTGAGAGGATGTACTCTATCAACCAGTCCTGGTACTTGGACAGCCGCAGGAAGTAGCTCTCCTCCTTCTCAGGATGGACGGGGCGGCCGCAGTCGGGACACAACCCGTCCTTCGCCTGCGTCGCTGTCCAGAACGCCTCGCACGGGGTACAGTACAGCCCTTCGTATTCGGATTTATACAGGTCGCCCGTGGCCAGCAGCCGCTCGTAAATCCGCTGGACCGCCCGCTCGTGGCGCGGCTCGGTCGTGCGGATGAAGTCGTCGTACCCGACGTCCATCACGCGCCACAGTTCCTTCGTGGCCGCCGCTATCCCGTCGACGTAGGATTGGGGATCCTTGCCGCGCTGCGCGGCCTTCTCCGCGATCTTCTGGCCGTGCTCGTCCAGCCCGGTCAGGAAATAAACGTCATGGCCGGTCAGCTTCTTGAACCGCGCGAGTGTATCCGCCGCGACAGAACAGTAGCTGTGCCCGATGTGCAGGTTGTCGCTGGGGTAGTATATCGGGGTGGTGATGTAGAATCTATCCGGCATGGAGCGGCCTCCTTTACGCTAATATGGACTAATTGTTCGAATTCTACACCGTAACGACCAAAAGCGCAAGAAGCGGGCGCGGGTTCCGCGCAAACGCCGCCGCGCCCTCATTTCCACTGGTAAAGCGCGGTCCGGCGTGATATACTACCAGTAATATTTTACAAGCGAGGGTATGGGCATGCGGTTCACCAAGATGCATGGGATCGGCAACGATTATATCTACATCAACGGGTTCGAGGAGCGTGTGGACGATCCCGCCGGGCTTAGCGTTCGGATGAGCGCTTACCACACGGGCGTCGGCTCGGATGGGTTGATACTGATCCTGCCCAGCGATAAGGCCGACCTGCGGATGCGGATGTTCAACAACGACGGCAGCGAGTCCGGCATGTGCGGCAACGGAGCGAGGTGCGTCGCCAGGTACGCGTACGAGCGCGGACTGGTCAGCCGGGACAGGACGGACTTCACGCTGGAAACGGGCGGCGGCATCAGGAGCCTGACTGTCGTCAAGGATAGGGACGCGGTATCGGCGGTAAGGGTGGACATGGGCGTTCCCATATTCGCGCCGTCAAGGATACCCGTCGCGCTGGACGGCGACGCGGTCATAGAGCGGGCCATCGAGCTGGTCGGCAGGACGTTCCCGATGACCTGCGTATCGATGGGCAACCCGCATGCCGTGCTGTTCGTTGACGAGGACCCGTTCACGCTGAAGGGATTCGAGGCTTACGGCAGGATGCTGGAGAACCATGGGATGTTCCCGGAAAAGGTCAACGTGGAGTTCGTCCAGCGCGTCTCGGACAGCAGGATTAAGGTCCGCGTGTGGGAGCGCGGCACGGGCGAAACGCTCGCTTGCGGGACCGGGGCATGCGCGTCGGTCGTCGCGGCGATACGCACCGGACGCGTAAGGGGCGGGGAGATAAAGGTAACGCTGCGTGGCGGCGAGCTGCTGATCGACTGGCCAGGCGCGGATAAACCCGTCATGAAGACGGGACCCGCGGAGTTTGTGTTCGACGGGTTGTGGCTTGGCTAAGCGGAAACGCCGAGAACACGCCCGCATAGTATTATAAAAGCGGAAGCCGCGCCCCGCGCGTTCATTCATAAGGAGATGCCTCCATTGATAGTAGCCAAATTCGGCGGCAGCTCGCTGTCGGACTCGGATCAATTCCTAAAGGTGCGCCGGATACTGCTTAGCGATCCCGCGCGGCGGTACGCGGTGCCGTCCGCGCCCGGCCGCCGCCATGACTGCGACCATAAGGTTACGGATTTGCTGTACAGGTGCCACGATATGGCGGCGCATGGGCGCGACTGCGCCCAGGTGTTCGCTGAGATCAGGACGCGTTACATGAATATCGCCGCCGAGTTAAAACTGGATGTGGACATCGGCGGGAAGCTGGACGAGATAGAGCGGCGCATCCCGCTGGAACCAACTCCCGACTACGCCGCCAGCCGGGGCGAATGTCTGAATGGGCTGCTGCTGGCCGCGCTGCTGGGCTGGGACTATGTGGATCCCGCCGACTGCGTATGGTTCAGGGACGACGGCACGTTCGATTCGGAGCGGACACAGATCGACTGCGCGAGGTTGTTATTACGCCACAATTACGCCGTGATCCCGGGATTCTATGGGAGAATGCCGGATGGTTCCGTTCGGACATTCTCGCGCGGCGGGAGCGACGTCACCGGCGCGATCGTGGCGCGGGCGGTCGACGCGGACCTGTATGAGAACTGGACGGACGTATCCGGGTTCCTGACCGCCGACCCGCGCGTAGTAAAGAACCCGCGCAGGATTGAGCAGATCACCTACAGGGAACTTCGCGAGCTGTCGTATATGGGCGCGACCGTGCTGCACGAGGACGCGATATTCCCCGTGCGCAAGGCGGGCATACCCATCAACATCCGCAACACGAACGAACCGGACCACCCGGGCACGCTGATACTCCCGCACGCGCAGGGCGAGCCGCTGGCCGGGATCACGGGCATAGCGGGGCGGAAAGGTTTCGCTATCATCGTGATAGAGAAGGCGATGATGAACGCGGAGCTGGGGTTCGGGCGGCGCGTGCTGCAAGCGGTGGAGGAGTGCGGCATATCGTTCGAGCACCTGCCCACGGGCATAGACACGATGTGCGTTGTGCTGCATAAGGAGGCGCTGGATAAGGCGCGGGGGCGGTTGATTACGCGCATATATGAGTTGACGGAGCCGGATTCCATTGAAATTCATGAGGACATGGCGTTAATAGCGACGGTGGGCCGGGGCATGGTCAGGCAGCGGGGTATGGCGTCAAGGCTGTTTGCCGCGTTGAGCGACGCGCAGGTCAACGTAAGGATGATCGACCAGGGGTCAAGCGAGTTGAATATAATCGTAGGCGTGTCCAGCGAGGATTTCGAGGATGCCGTGCGAGCGATATACGCGGCGTTTATAGACGAATGATTGTGATGTTTATTAATTTACATATGGTGTAGAGGTATTATGTCGGCGCTCATTCCATATTTGATCGCGTGCCCGCTATGCATGCTGGCGGGGTTTATAGACTCAATCGCCGGAGGTGGCGGGTTGATCTCGCTGCCAGCGTATTATCTGGCGTTGGGTGGGACTGGCGGGGTACTGGCGCGGTTGTCGGCTGGAACCAACAAGGTGTCGGCAAGTTTGGGAACAATAGCCGCGGTGGTGAAGTACGCAAGGGGCAAGGATATTGCGTGGGGACCAGCGTTAACAGCAACGGCAGGGGCGCTGCCTGGAGCGTTTTTAGGGGCGCAGGCGTTGAAGGGGATACCGGAGGCGCTAGCGCTTAAGATCATGTTGGTTGTGCTGCCGGTAGTGTGCGTGGTGTTGCTGGCAAGGCGGGGCGAGTTCCAGAGGAAGGTAGAGCCAAAGGGGTGGAGGTATCCGGCATACGCGGCGATTGGACTGGTTGTAGGGTTCTACGATGGGATGATCGGGCCGGGGACAGGCACGTTTCTGATACTATTGTTCTCTGGGGTGACGGGGATGGAACCGATTATAGCAAGCGGAAGCGCGAAGGTGGTGAACCTGGCCAGCGGTTTGTCCAGCTTGGTTAGTTTCATGATAGGCGGGTATGTGGATTGGCTGCTGGGGTTGGCGGCCGCAGTGTTCGCGATAGCGGGGAATCTGCTAGGCGCGGGGTTAGCGATCAAGAAAGGGGCGAAGGTTATACAAGCGGTGTTGGTTGTGGTGTTGGGGTTGATATTGGTGACGCTGGGTATCCGCGCGGCCGGAATGCAAGCGTAAGAGTCGACCACTACCCTGGCCACGAGGGTCCAGCGTCACGCTGGTCAGGGGGTCAAGGGGGGTGAAACCCCCTTGCGGGGTCTGGGGCAGCGCCCCAGCGTACCTAACTCAGCGTAAAGGGCGAAGCCCATAAAGTTAGTTTCTGCCCTGCGGGGCTGGGGTTTGTTGGTTTCGGCCGGGGGACGTGGGGCTCCGCCCCACACCCCGCAAGGGGGTTTCACCCCCCTTGACCCCCTGACCAGCGTGACGCTGGACCCT
>JAISWI010000034.1 GCA_031270865.1 Oscillospiraceae bacterium | reverse complement strand
CGCGGGGCTCTGCCCCGCACCCCGCAAGGGGGTTTCACCCCCCTTGACCCCCTGACCAGCGTGACGCTGGACCCTCGTGGCCAGGGTAGGTTGTTCCTCCATGCCATTGAGTTGATTTTTTAGAGCGCACACCACAAACCCTCGATGATTTCCCTTATTACACAAAAAAATATACAAAGCCGCACCATAATCTTTAGAGGAAGTTGCGCCTGTTATTTTGAGACGTTACATTGTATAATTAGCTTAAGTCGAAAGCCTACGCCCGCGATGAAGAATCCCTTCAGGGCGAGCTTTCAGTAAGGCGTTGTTGTCTGTCCGCTCGTTAACCCAGGACGGTATCCCTCCCGCCTCCCACGCCGCAAGGCCGATTCCGAGCGTTTGAAATCGGCCGCGCTCACTCGCGGCGCATGGCGCGGAGAGTGTTGGTACCGCCGCTAAATTGAAGGAGGTATAGCCATGGCTAGCGTATCCCTGAAGCACATCTACAAGGTATACACGGGCGGCGTAACCGCCGTCAGCGACTTCACGCTGGATATCGAGGATAAGGAGTTTATCGTCCTTGTCGGTCCTTCCGGCTGTGGTAAGTCTACAACCCTGCGTATGGTCGCGGGTCTTGAAGAGATCTCCGAGGGAGAGCTTTATATCTCCGACAAGCTCGTCAACGACGTCGCCCCCAAGGACCGTGACATCGCCATGGTGTTCCAAAACTACGCGCTCTACCCGCATATGACCGTCTATGACAACATGGCGTTCGGCCTCAAACTGCGCAAAACCCCCAAGGCCGAGATCGAGCGCCGCGTGCGCGAGGCCGCGAAGATCCTGGACATCGAATACCTCCTCAACCGCAAACCCAAGGCGCTCTCGGGCGGCCAGCGCCAGCGCGTCGCTCTTGGACGCGCCATCGTCCGTGAGCCTAAGGTCTTCCTTATGGATGAGCCGCTCTCCAACCTGGACGCCAAGCTGCGCGTGCAGATGCGCACGGAGATCACCAAACTGCACCAGCGCCTCCAAACCACCTTCATCTATGTTACCCACGACCAAACCGAGGCCCTGACTATGGGCTCGCGCATTGTCGTCATGAAGGATGGCTTCGTCCAGCAGGTGGACTCGCCCCAGAACCTGTACGATTATCCTATCAACCACTTCGTCGCCGGGTTCATCGGCAGCCCGCAGATGAACTTCTTCGACGTTAAACTGGTTCGCGAAGGCAACGCGGTCTATGCCGTGTTTGGCGACAACAAGATACTGATCCCGCAGGGCAAGGTCGCCAAGCTGACCGATGAATCCTATATCGGCAAGGAAGTGACGCTGGGCATCCGCCCGGAGAACATCCATGACGAAGAGGTATTCATCGCGAACGCGCCCAAGGCCCTGATCGACGTCAGCGTCGAAGTGGTGGAGCTTCTAGGTTCCGAAACCTTCCTGTACCTGAAGACCTCGGGCAAGGAGGACAACGTGATCGCCCGTGTTGACCCGCGCACGGTCTCCCGCGCCGGTGACGCCATAAAGGTCGCGTTCGATACGAACCACCTGCACTTCTTCGATAAGGACACCGAGCAGACCATACTCAATCGTTAACCAACGCGCCGCGCGTACAGCGCGGACAAACGCGCACAGCGGGCGGGCAGCCCGTACGCGGGGTCACGGCATGCCGTGACCCCGTTATGCGGAGGATGGACGAAAGTCAGTAAAGACATAGAAACGAAAGGGGAATCGCCGTGTTAGACAAACTTTACTTCGACCAAATCAACGCGATCCTCTCGCGCCTGACGTCGGTGGTTCAATTGCTGGACGAGCATGGATGTCCGGTGATACCCGATTCGAGCGCGGAGATGATCCCAATACCCATTGACCTGGACTCAAACCGCCCGCAGGTGATCGACAACCGCACGTGGCTGGCGGTCAAGGCGCCGCCTATCGCGTGCGTCCTGGTTCACGGCACGGAGGCCGCTTCGGTGGACTGCGCGCTGCTGGTGCAGTCACTGCTAGGCTCGCTCCAGGCGGCGTCGCCCACATCAGACCGCAACGACGCGTGCCGCAGCCTGCTGCGCGACGAGTTGTCCGCGCCGGAGATCGAGTCAGTGGCGCACGAAAACGGTATGCCTATGGAAATGGAACGCGCCGTGATAGTCTTCCACGCGCTTCAGTCGGGCAAGGTCACCGCGCTGGAGCTGCTGCGCGACATGATTCCCGCAGGCGAGGACGACCTGCTGGTCGAGATCGACCGCCACACGCTCGCGCTTGTCAAGTCCATGGCGCAGGTGGAATCGCTGGACGAGCTTCAGCAGCTGGCCGAGGCTGTCGAGCAGACCGCGCTTAGCGAGACCGCCGCCCGCGTGACCGCCGCCATCGGCGAACCCAAGTCATCGCTTGCCCAGATCGGTGAATCCTACCGCGAGGCGTGGCGGGCGCTGGAGGTTGGGCACGCGTTCAAGCCGGAGCAGAACATATACCTTTACCGCCGCCTGACGCTGGAACGCTTCCTGATGGAGATCCCGCGCGACATGGGCCAGCGTTACAACCATATACTGTTCAACCGCAAGACATCGCGGCTGTTTAACGAAGAGATGCTCCACACCATCGAGATGTTCTTCGCGAAGGACCTGAACCTGAGCGACACGGCGCGGCAGCTGTATATCCACAGGAACACGCTGGTTTACCGCCTAGACAAGGTGCAGCGGCAGACCGGGTTGGACCTGCGCCACTTCGACGACGCGATAACCTTCCGCATGCTGTTCCTGCTAGGTAAGAGCGGCGGCGACCAGCCCACGCTAATCCGGTAGGGCGGGCTTCACGCGGGGCGGGACCCCGCTTCCTTACGGAGGAGGGACCTAATGGCCCAGCAGGTACGGGGCATGTTCCGGCGGTTCATGATTGTCGCGGCGGCGCTGACGCTCGCGCTGGGACTTAGCGCGGCGGCGCTCGCCGGAAGCGGGACGGTCACGATCACCCAGGAGGAGTATGAGCTGCTCCAACAGTACAAGCACATCGAGGAGATACGCCAGTTAATCTCCCGTATGTATTATAGGGATATCGATCCTGACAGCCTGATGACCGGGGCGATGCGCGGTCTATTCGACCCGCTGGAGGACCCGTACTCGTTCTATTATTCCAAGGACGACGTCATCAAGATGAACGAGCAGCTCTCCGGCGACTATAAGGGCATCGGCGTGCAGATACTGGCCCAGTCAGAGGATAACTCGCTTTTGATAGTGCGCGTCTTCCCGGACAGTCCCGCGGAGGAGGCCGGGATACGCTCCGGCGACAAGATCATCCAGGTGGACGATCTGCCCGTGGACGCGTTCGAGATGAACCGCGCGGTTGAGATCATGCGCGGCGGACCCGCGGGCACGACGGTAGAGGTGACGGTAGAGCGCGGCGGTGAGGATATCATGTTCACGGTGCCTCGCGGTGATGTCCACATGAATAATGTCGAATCGTCGATGTTGGATGGCGGTATTGGGTACATCCGCCTTTACTCGTTTGAGGGGACGATGGCGGAGGAGTATGAGGCGACGCTGGAAGAGCTGAAGGCGCAGGGGATGGCCGCGCTTGTGCTCGACCTGCGGGATAATCCTGGCGGACTGACCAGTTACGCCGAGCGGGTGGCCAATACGCTTCTGGATGACGAGCTAATATACCTGACGAGTGATCGGTATGGGTTGGAGGTTCGATACTACGCGGATGGGCAGTCGCTGGGGATACCGCTGGCCGTGCTGTGCAACGGTCAGAGCGCGTCGTCCAGCGAGATACTGATAGGGGCGCTGCGGGACAACGACGCGGCGGTGATCATTGGCGAGAAGACGTATGGCAAGGGGATCATACAGAGCGTATACGAGTTCCCGGAAGGCGATGGGATGCAGGTGACCAGCCAGCAGTATTTCACGCCTGACGGCTCGGTGATACATGAGGTCGGGATCGAGCCAGATATACTGGTGGAGCTTAATGAGGACGCGATCGGCGAAAACACGATGATTGATCCGGATAAGGACAACCAGTTGAAGGCGGCGGTGGAGTACCTGGCGGGGGCGTTGGCTGGGGAGCGGGAGTAAATCCCGCTTCGGGGGGTTATGTCGTCCTCTCTGTCGCCTATGAAGTGGGTAGTCTCGTCCCTGCTGTCGCTACGATGACATATCCCCTTAAGGGGGCGACAAGGGTGTTGGAACGTCGCTTCTACACGGTTTAGACGCGGCTCATCATGATTTAGAAACGACATGTCGCAAGTCGATCGTTCCACCCACTTGTTGTCCCCATAGGGGGAGATGCCGACGTAGCGGCAGAATGGGCTACATACTAGGAAAGTAGGGGGACGCGTATTTCCCTCTGTCGCTTGAGGGTAACATCTTCCCCAAGGGAAACGACAATGGGAGCAGGGAGGTTGCGTTCCAATTTCCTACGGGGCCGTTTCTATAAGCCCGCCACTGCGTCAGAGGGGTGGCGGGTATCCCCCGCCAGAAATAGAAGTGACGCCATAAATCCTCGTTCTGAAAACATAATGAACACTACGAATCCCCACCCAAACACAGAAAACCCCCGCGCCAACACTCCCCAGCCTTTTGGATCAAGCCGCTTTCCGGGGGGTAAAAAGGCTTTCAACCATCTCCGTTTATCCAAAAATCACCTGCCCCGCATTGTCCGCTTACGCAAAAATTAACTTGACAAAGCAGAATATTTACGATACAATTTAATACATACAAACGCCTGCGCTGAACCCGTCGTATCGGTTCCGCGCAAATCCCCCGGTTCCCATCTAATATAAGGAGGAAATCGTATGCGCAAGACCCTCGTTGCCCTGACGCTCACGCTCGCCCTGCTGCTGTCGCTGGCCGGCTTCGCCGGCTCAGCTGTCGCTGAGGGTGAAAAGGTCAAGCTGAAGCTGTACATGATGCCCCAGGACGACGCTCAGGAGGCTGACTGGACGCTTTACAACGCCCAAAAAGATGCTGTGGAAGCCAAATTCCCGGATGTCGAGATCGAATGGACCCGCTTGGCCCCCGGCACCGACTACCGCCAGCAGTATGACACGCTGCTGATGGCCGGCGACGGCCCGACGTTCACCTCCCAGTTCCCCTATGTGGATATCCAGACGCGTTTGGCCAACGGCACGATCGCCGAGATAACCGAATATGTCGTCAATTGGGATCTGAAGGCTCAGGGTCTTGTCAACTCCACGTTCGACCAGGCGCTGTCCACGCCGGACGGCAAGTGGTACGCCGTGCCCCAAGGCCCGTACGTAACGGGTATTGCCTACAACAAAGCCGTTATCCGCGAGGCGGGCGGCGATCCGGACAAACTCCCGACCACATGGTCTGAGTTTGCTGATCTGGCCGCGCAGTATACCGATAAGGACGAACCGCGCTTCGGTTACCTCCTGCTCGGTTCCGACTACAACGCTTGGACGTTTACCCCGTGGGTATGGTCCGCTGGCGGCGAAATGGTCCGTCAGAACGAGGACGGCTCCTGGGCCATCGCGTTCAACGAAGAGCCGGGCGTCAACGCCGCGCTGTTCATGAACGAACTGGTATGGGCGCGTAACGCCACCCAGAAGGACATCCTGGAGAGCTACGACGACTACCAGAACCACTTCAAGGCTGGCCAGGCCTCGTTCGGCTGGGGCTCGCCGCCGGACTTCTCCGTGGAAGCGTTGGAGAAGTTCGACCAGGTTCAGGAAGATATCGGCGTGTTCCCGCTGCCCGGCAAGGATGAGGGCGGCATGCAGGTCGCGTTCGCTGGCGGCGAGGTGTGGACCATGTCCCCGCTCGCTTCCAAGGAACAGCGCGACGTGGCATGGGAAATCATCAACCTGCTCAGCTACGATGAGGAATATCTTGTAGAGCGCTGGGCGCTTGAGGACAGCTTAGGTCAGCTCAACGCCAAGCCGTCCGTGCGTACCGACCTCGTGGAGAAAAAGTACTCCATGGCCTCCAAGTGGCCGGAGACCTGGGCCGCCGAGCTGTCCGCCGCGATGGCCGTCGCCAAGCCCGAGCCGTATTGCCCGAACTGGAACGACCTCAAGAACGAGATCGTTATCCCGCTGCAGACCATCTACCTGAAGGAAGGCATCACGTACGATGAGGCGAAGGCTCTGCTCGACGAGTGCGCCGACCGCCTGTACGAGATGTACCCGCAGACGTTCAAGAAGCCGTAACGTCCTTTAATCCTCAATGGATGGCCCGGTCGGTCGAACGGCCGGGCTTTTCTACAAACGCCAGCCAACGGGGAAGGAGGGATAGTTATGACTAATGCCCGCGCGGTAAAACCGCGCCAGCAAAGGCGAAGCAGATTCGGTCTGATCGGCTGGATATTCCTGCTGCCCGCGCTCATAAGCTTCACAATGTTCAAATATTACCCAATTTTGTTGGGTATTTTTGTATCATTTTTCAAGGTGGATATAGTCCACATGCCCGGCACGTTCATCGGGCTGGCCAACTACGCCCGCGCGTTCACCGATCACTTCTTCGCGACCGCGATCAAGAACAACGTCCAGTTCCTGCTGATCGGGCTGGTGATGACGTTCTGGGTGCCCATACTGCTGGCCACGCTGATCAACGAGGTGCGGCGCGGCAAGACGGTCCTGCGCACGATGTACTACATCCCCGCCATCGCTCCCGGCATCGCGATGATGGTGCTGTGGAAATTCATCTGGCAGCCGGATTACGGACTGGCCAACTTCATTATGCGAACATTAGGGTTGAAGGACCAGCTGTGGCTCAACGACACGCGCCTGGTCAAGTGGTGCATGAGCGTGCCCGGGCTGGTGATGGGCGGCGGCATGAACATGCTGATATACCTCGCCGCGCTGCAGGATATCCCGGAGGAACAGCATGAGTCCGCGCTGCTGGATGGCGCGGGGTTCATCAAGCGCGTCACGCGGATATCGCTGCCCCAGATCATGCCCATCGTTTCGACAATGCTCGTGCTGGCCGTGATATCATCATTCAACTCGTTCGACAACGTGATGATCATGACCAACGGCGGGCCGTCCGGCGCGACGGAGACGATCATACTGTATTCGTTCAAGCAGGCGTATTTCGGTAATAACGACTATGGGTACGCGCTGGCTTTGTCTACAATGACGTTCATTATCATATTCATGCTCACCGCGCTGCAGATGTCGCTGGACCGTGACTGGTCGGTCGAGCGCATGAAGCGCGATGAGAGGCGGCGGGGCCGCGAATCGGCGCGAACCGCGCGGATTGGGGGGTGAGGATAGATGGCCGCTCTACATCCCATCGAGCGCAAAACAACCAAGGGGCGTATCACCTACTGGGTAATCATCGCGGTGCTGTGCGTGGGCGTGCCGCTGCAGGTGTTCCCATACCTGTGGATGCTCTCGGGCGTTTTCAAGTCCAACAAGGAGATCATGAAGGCGATCCCGACGCTGATCCCCAAGAACCCCGTGTTCACGAACGTGCCCGAGACGTTCAGAAAGTACAATTTAATGCAAAATTTTTGGAACACTATGATATTGTGCGGCGGCACGATTCTCATCCAGTGTTCCATATCGATCCTGGCCGCGTACGCGCTTTCCAAGCTGAAGCCGCGCGGCTCGAGGTTCGTGCTGCTGTACTTCCTGGGCACGATGATGATCAACGAACAGGCGATCGCTATACCCTCATACCTGATGTTCAACAACTTCCTGGGCACCGGGCTGAACCTGATCAACAACTTTTGGTCGTTGTTGCTGGCGTTCTCGGCGTGGGGCTGGTCAATCTTCCTATTGAAAGGATTTTTTGACGGGCTGCCTACAGATCTGCTGGAATCCGCGAGGATCGACGGCGCTGGCCCGCTGAGCATCCTCATGCGGATAGTGATGCCGCTGTCCAAGCCGGTGCTGGCGGTGATCGCGCTCAACACGTTCATGGCCGTGTACAATCAGTTCATGTTCCCGCTGATACTGCTGCCGGATTCCCAAAAGTACACGATCATGATCCGCATCTACGCCACGCAGAAGGGCTCGGCGACATGGACGAACGTGATGGTGCTGCTCAGCTTCGCGACGCTGCCCGTGCTGCTGGTGTACCTGTTCGCGCAGCGGTACATCGTGCAGGGGATCACGATGACGGGGCTTAAGGGTTGAGGGGTGAGCCGGGCGCGAACCCCGCGCGGTATGAGTCCGCCGTGCGGCGCTGGTTCGCGATGGTTCGCAAGGAGCCTCACGCGCTGGTCGCGGGGAGCCTGCTGTCCGTTTGCGTGTCGCTGCCGGTGGCGACCGCGGGCCCGGCGCGGTTGGCGACCGCGCGGTATATGGCGCTGCGGGAGCGCGGCGAGTCCGCGACATACCGGGACGCGCTGCGTTTCGCGTTCGTCGAATCCGGCGGCGCGGGCTGGCTGATGGGGCTGACGGACGCGCTCGCGCTGCTGATGGCCGGCGGGTGCGTCGTGGCCATGCTCTCGGACGGGGCCGCGATGGCGCTGAGGGCGTTATATTCGGGACTGTTCGTCATAGACATGGCGTACCTGGCCTCCGGGATATACCGTTACCCCGCGCTGGCCGATGAGCCGGGATCGCGCGTAACAATGATGGTTACCCGTGGGTTTTTAATGACGCTTGCCAATCCAGGATGGACATTATTATTCATATGCGCCCAACTGCTGGCGCTCGTCATATGCGCGGCGACGGGCGTCGGGCTTGTCGCGCTCTTTCCGGCGGCGTCCTCGCTGCTGGAGGCCCTGGCCTACGAGGAGATGTCCTCGGCTTACACCGAAGACGGCGAACCGGATTTTGAAGACACGCAGGATTCCCCGGATGAATAGGGAAACCATTAACAGCGGAAACTAGATATCATCGATTGGGAGGAACGCGTACCATGAAAATCTCAAAGGTGGAGTCCTTCTTCGTCAAACCGCGCTGGCACTTCCTGAAGATCTCAACGGATAACGGCTTGGTCGGGTGGGGCGAGCCGATCGTCGAGGGACGCGCCCGCACGGTCGCCATGGCGGTCAAGGAACTGGAACCGGTGCTGATCGGCCAGAATCCGCTTGAAAACGAGCGGTTGTGGACGGAATTCTACCGGGGCACGTTCTACCGCGGCGGGCCGGTGCTGGTCAGCGCGATATCGGGCATCGACCAGGCGTTGTGGGACATAAAGGGCAAGTACTTCGGCGTTCCGGCGTACGAGCTGGCGGGCGGGCCGACGCGCTCACGGGTGCGGACATACGCGCACGTGCACGGACGCACGGTGGACGAGCTTATCGAGAACGCGAAAGCCTCCGTCGCGAAGGGGTTCACGCTGTTCAAGACCAGCCCGACGGAAGGCCCGGTGCGCCCGCTGGACACGCTGGAATTCATGGACAAGGCCATCGACAAGATCGGTAGGCTGCGCGAGTCGCTGCCCCGGCACGTTGACCTGGCGATAGATTTCCATGGCCGCTTCACGCCCGCGATGTCCATCCGGCTGCTGCGGGAGCTGGAGCAATTCCGCCTGTACTTCGTGGAGGAGCCCGTCCAGGTGGAGAACGTCGACGCGCTGGTGACCGTGGCGCGGTCAACGAGCATCCCCATCGCCACGGGCGAGCGGCTGTTCACCCGCTGGGGATTCCGCGAGGTGCTGGAGAAACAGGCGGCGGTGATCGTGCAGCCCGACCTATGCCACGCCGGGGGGATCACCGAGGTCCGCAAGATCGCGGCGATGGCGGAGATGTACTACGCGCAGGTCGCGCCGCATAACCCGCTCGGCCCGATATCGCTGGCTGCCGGGCTGCAGCTGTGCGGCATGATCCCCAACTGCCTGTGCCAGGAGCAAGCGTCGCTGGGCGTGGGCTACTTGAAGCAGCCCTTCGAGATCAAGGACGGGCATCTGGACCTGCCGGACGGCCCGGGCCTGGGCATAGAGGTCGACGAGGATTACATGCGCGAGATGGCTTATCCCGGCGATTGGGACAGCCCACGGTTGTATAACGACGACGGGTCGTTCACCGAATGGTAAGAGGTGACGTTTATGGATTCACAAATAGATATTGAGGCGGCTGACACGCTTGGCGAAGCCGCGCCGTCCTGCCCGGCGGCGCGGCCCGTGGCGTTCGTAACAGGATCCAGCCGGGGCATCGGCGCGGGCATCGCGCTGGAGTTCGCGAAGGCTGGGTACGACCTAGCGATCAACTACAACAGCTCGGCGGCGGAGGCGCAGGCTGTCCGGGAACGCGTGGAGGCGGAGGGCGCCCGCGCGGTTGTCATTCAGGGCGACATAAGCGCGTTAATCGACATTGACCGGATGTTCGACGAGCTGTTCGCCGCGTACGACCGTTTGGACGTGCTGGTCAACAACGCGGGGATCACGCGCTTCGCTCCGTTCCTGGAGGCCACGCCTGAGATGTTCGAGCAGGTGACGAACACCGACTGGCGCGGCTCGTTCTTCTGCGCCCAACGCGCGGCGCGGTACATGGTTGAGCATAAAATCCCCGGAGTGATAATCAATATAACGTCGAACCACCAGAACGGATGCTGGCCCGTCGCGAATATCTACGCGCCGACGAAGGCCGCGCTGAATAAATTCACCCAGAACGCCGCGCTTGAGTTAGCGCCGCATGGCATACGGGTGGTAGCGGTCGCGCCGGGGTACACGCAGGTTCGGGAGGTCAAGCCGGAGTGGGCCGAGCGGCACAAGGAGTTCACGCGCCGCAAGATGCCGCTGGGACGGTTCGCGCAGCCATGGGAGGTCGGCAAGGCCTGCGTTTTCCTGGCTGGGGAGGGCGCGGGCTATATCACGGGCACATGTCTGGTGATGGACGGCGGGGCGATACTGCCCGTTGTGCCCGAAAATCGTTATGAGTGACTGAGCAGACGGAGGCCGCGCTACTCCGCTTCATCCAATAGCAGCGTGGCCTCCTCCTCCGGCATGGCCTGGACGTCGGACAGCCGCTTCTGGATCATCTTGGACCGCTTCGCCGCGCCCTCTATGGAGGTCGCGGCTTGTTGGAGCTGCGACTGGGTTTTATCCAGCAGCGTTGAGAATTTCTCAAACTCCGAGCGGACAGCGCCCAGCAGCCGCCAGACCTCGTTGGACCGCTTCTCGATGGCCAGCGTGCGGAAGCCCATCTGCAGGCTCTGCAGCAGCGCGAACAGCGTTGTCGGGCCGGTTACGACGATTTGGAATTCGCGCTGCAGCCGCTCGACCGTTCCGGCGCGGCGCAGCGCTTCCGCGTACAGTCCCTCGACCGGGACGAACAGTATCGCGAAGTCCGTCGTCACGGGCGGGTTAACGTATTTCGATCGGATGCGCTTGCCCTCGCGCAGCAGCGCTTGGTCGAGCGAGCGCGAGGCCTCGTCAATCGCGGCGAGGTCGCCCGCTTCGCTGGCGTCGACCAACCGCCGATAGTCTTCCAGTGGAAATTTGGAATCTATTGGAAGAAGCACGCTTGAGCCGTCGCGCCCCGGCATCTTTACCGCGAACTCCACGCGTTCCGCCGCTCCCGATTTAACCTGCGCGTTCGACTCGTACTGTCCCGGCGCGAACACCTGCGAGAGCAGCGCCCCCAACTGCGCTTCGCCCCAGATTCCCCGCGCCTTGACGTTCGTCATGACCTTCTTGAGGTCGCCCACCCCTTGCGCCAGCTGCCGCATCTCGCCCAGGCCGCGGTGCACCTGCTCCAGCCGCTCACTCACGCGCTGGAAGGACGCGTCCAGCCGCGTGGTCAGTGTCGCGTCCAGTTTCTCGCCGACCGTGCGGCGCATTTCGTCCAGCTTGCTGTCCAGCGTCCGCGCGACGCGCTCCATCTGCCGGTCGTACGCGCCCAGCCGCTCCTCGACGCTCAGGCTCAAACGGTCCATGCGCCGCTCATCCGATTCGCGCATCACGCGCAGCGTCGACGCGAACGAATCCATTCCTGTTTGGGAGGATTGGCTCAACGCTCCGAACCCAACGGCCATGCGCTCCTGCAGCGAGTTGAATCCCTCCGCGATGCCCCCGGCCTGTTCCGTCCGCGCCTGCCGCGCGTCGGCCAACTGGCGCTCGCTCACGTCGCGCATCGACTCGAACAGGCGGCGCGCCGCCGCCTCCGCGCGAATGACCCGCCAGACCGACACGCCCACCGCCGCCAACGCCAGCGCGACAACAACCCACATCAACGATTCCATATGCCACCTCGTCGGTTACTCGTATCCGTCAAACAATGGACACTCGCCATCTCGCTCGACCGGCCAACCCGATATCGTCGAATGTCTTTCAATCGGTCAAGAAGCCAGCGTTCGCGCCCTCGGAGTTACCCAACATCATTATTAAGCGCGTCGTATGCTATGAGCGGAAGCTTCATTGTTGGGGCGACGACAGCGTGATCTTCCATTCCCATATTGTACTATAAAAAAGCTTTATAAGCAAGCGTTCCTAACCCTCCGCTGGTCAGCTGTTTCACGCTTTTACCATTCTCTACAGAAAATGCTCGCGCTCCAGCCTTGTATCACACAGTCAGGCTCAAGCAGTAGCAGCCAGACTTGCCTGATGAAGCGCGTCCCGCTCCGTTACCCCTGGCCCGTCCAACGCTGGACCCGCCCCCCGCCGGCTCGTTCCTCCATGGGAATGGTTGGTTTTGCCGTGTCATGCCTCCGCCGCGCCCGGCATAGTCTTACCTGACGCGCGAGGTGGAGGTGTGGTTGTTATGTTTGGTTTAGCTCTGCAGGGTGGCGGCGCGTTGGGCGCCGCGCACCTTGGCGCGCTGCGCGCGCTTACCGAGGCCAGCCTGCTCCCGGAGGCGATAAGCGGCGCGAGCGCGGGTTCCATGGCCGCGGCCGCGTACGCGTGGCGCGGCAAACTCTCCGACGTTGAGGAACTGTTCGCGGACGTTCACCAAATGGGCCCGAAACTGCTCGACCTGAACGTCAGCGGCATTCTGCGGATGGTCGGCCACTGGTTCACGCGCCGGCAGCTGAAATACCTGGGCGTGTTCAAGGGCAACCGCCTGGAACGCCTGATGGACGATCACCTGGAAGGCGCGATGATCCGCGACGCGAGAATGCCACTGGCCATCCCGTCCGTCGACCTGGTCTCGGGCGACCTGATCCTGTACGCGTCAAGGCCGCCAGCCGAGCGCGGCCACGATCACTGGGAATTCGATGTCCCACTGTCGGCGGCGGTACGCGCGTCGACCTCCATCCCCATCGTGTTCGTTCCCAAGTCCCAGCCCAGCGAGATGCTTGTTGACGGCGGCGTGTTGATGAACCTGCCCGTATCCCCGCTGCGCGGCATGGGCGCGGACCGCGTGATGGGCGTGAGCCTGACAGTCGAGGGCGAGGATACCTCAAAGCCCGACGATGTGGTGGGCGTCGCGCGGACGATGATCAAAACCGTCGGCACGCAGTTCGAGCGCCAGCAGCGCCGCCACGCCACATACGTGCTGGACGTGATCCTCCCGGCGGGCAATGGTATGTTTTCGTTTGAAAACATGAATGAATTTGTCGATATTGGCTATGAGACCGCAACGAAAGCGATGCCGGAGATCAAGGCCGCGTTCAGCCGGACGGTGCCGGTCTCCGCTATAACGGTAGCGTCGGTCGGCGGAAGTATGTGGCATCGGGTGTGAGCGAGTATACCCAGCCGACTTGAGGCGCGGGGCGGCGCGTCTCCAAATCGGCTGGCGTCAGCCCAGCAGGGTCTGCGCGTTAGTCCCGTAGAACACGTCCTCCCGCCCGGCCAGCGCCTTGCACGCGTCCTCTATGACCTGCCAATTATTGTCAATATCAAACTCATAGCTGTGTCCCCAAATGTAGAACAGCGCCGGACGAACCGGCCGCGCCGCGAGAAAGCGGTCGATCAGTTCGGGCAGCGCCGGATCTTTATGGTGGCATGTCGCGGGCATGCGCATCAGGTCGCCGGGCATGTCGAATGAGCGCGTCGATACGGTGGATCGGGCGTAACGCAGGCCGACGGATTCGGCGACGCGCGCAACGCGGTCATCGTACGTGCCGAACGGGTAGGCCATGCCCTGGACGCTCACGCCGAACCATCGCTCCAGGTTGGCTTTGTCCTCGCGCAGCTCGCGGTCGATCGCGTCCTCCGACAGTTTCTCCAGATGCGGGTGGGTCAGCGCGTGGCACGCCGGTTCGTGGCCGCGGTATATGGACCGGTACCGCGAGGAGTCTATGCGCCGGATTGTGACGCCGCCGCGCTCCCAGCTGTTTGAGGGCGACGCCTGTCCGCTGTTGAGGTTGAAGGTACACTTCATCCCGTAACGGTTGAGTATGTCGATCAGCCGGACGTCCTGCTCGACGCCGTCGTCATAGCTGAAGGTAAGCGCTTTCATCCTGCCACGCCAGTCCATGGGATACCTCCATACGTATTATTTGGTAAATATTGTAACACGCGCGGCCTGAAAGCGCAGCAACGGCAGTATGCCGGTGGGCTGGCTTCTTATCCCCGCAGCCGCCGGATCGCCTCAGGCGGCTCTATCCGTGGCGCGAGCGGGTCCAGCAGCCACGTCTTCGCGCTGTGGGTCCGCGTTATCTGGAAGCTGGGCGGCGCGTACAGCCCGTCAATCCTTAGCGCGCGCGTGTTCCGTGGCGCGAACGCGTCCCCCTTCACCGCCTCGAACAGACTGGGCGGCGTCCCCTCGATCGCGCACAGCGGCTCACCCTTCCGGCCCAGCTGCGGCAGCGACGACAGCAGCGCCCACGTATACGGATGCGCCGGCTCGAAGAAAATCTCCTCCGTCGTTCCCTGCTCGACGACGTCCCCCGCGTACATCACCGCCACCCGGTCCGCGACCCTCGCTACCACGCCTAGATCATGTGTTATATATATAACGGTCAGCTTATATTTTAGTTGTAAATCCTTAATCAGTTCCAGGATCTGCGCCTGGATCGTCACATCCAGCGCGGTGGTTGGTTCGTCGCATATAAGTATCTTCGGCTTGCACGCCATCGCTATCGCGATGACCACGCGCTGGCGCATCCCGCCTGAAAACTCATGCGGGTACTGCCTCGCCCTGCGCAGCGGATCAGATATCCCCACATCCGCGATCATCCCGTGAATCGCGTCCCTCCTGGCCGTGCCGCGCAGGTTCTGGTGAAGCGATATCGCTTCGCCGATCTGCTCGCCGATCGTCTTTAGCGGGTTCAGGCTGGTCATCGGGTCCTGCATAACCATCGCGATCTCCCGCCCGCGTATGGACAGCCATTCCCGCTCCGTCCTGAATTCTGTCAACTCCTGCCCGTTGTACCGGATCGACCCGCCCGCTACCCGCCCGTTCTTATCCAGCATGCCCATCAGCGACTTTACCAGCACGGACTTCCCGCTGCCGGACTCCCCGACTATCGCCAGGCTCTCGCCGCCGTACAGCTCCAGCGACGCTCCGCGAATCGCGGTCAGCGACTGCCCGCGCAGATCGAACCTCACAACCAGATCCTTAATGGACAACACCGGGATGTTATCGCCTCGCATCATCACACCAACTTTAACGAATAGTCATCGGTGGTTCTTCGGATCGGCGGAGTCGGCGAACGCGTTGCCGATCATATAGAACGATATGGTAATTATCGACAAAACGATCGTTGGGAATACCAGCTGATAGCTCTGCGAGGTGGAGAGCAGCTTGCGCCCCTCGTTGATCAGGTTGCCCAGCGACGGGACGCTGACCGGCAGGCCCAGCCCAATGTAGGTGATGAATACCTCGCTGCCGATCGCGCCGGGGATGGCCAGCGCCATCCGCAGCATGATCACCGAGACGAGGTAGGGCAGGAGGTTGCGGACGATCACGCGCGGGAGCGGCGCGCCCAGGCAGCGCGAGGCCAGGTTGTAGTCGCGGTCGCGGATGATCACGATCTGGTTGCGGATGAACCGCGCCATGCCGACCCAAGTCGTCAGGCACATCGCGAATATCAGCGTCCTAACCGACGGCCTCATGATATATGAGACGAGTATAAGCACGATGGTTGTAGGTATATTATCTAAAACGTTGTATATCTCGGTCAGGATCCTATCCAGCCTGCGCACGTAACCCCAGACGATCCCCATCAGGATGCCTATCCCCGCCTCGACCAGCGCGACCATGAACCCGATGAACAGCGAAGTCCGCGTGCCCGACCACACCAGCGCCCACAGGTCCTGCCCGATCAGGTTCGTGCCGAACCAGAAACCATTCTGGTATGGGAGTATCCGCAACTGTGTTTCGCGAATAGTCACGGCGCTCTCGCCCGACGCGTCCATCTCCAGGTCGGCGCGCCTCGCGAACAGCTCGTTTCCCGCGTTAGTATAATCGTTCGGTGATAAGAACATGTTCACCGGGAAGTTGGACTGCGCGTCGTACGGCACGTCAGAGGGATCACCCGGCAGCTTCAGCTTGTTCGTGAAATCGTTCGCTACCCAACCCTCCGCGCCGCCGGAGGACACGCGCAGCCAGCCGCCCGCGTACTCGACGACGGTGAACTTCACGCGCCGCTGGATAACGCCGACCAGGTTCGTCACCGCCGCCCACTCCGGATCGTTGTAGGGACGCGCGATCAGCGGTGTTCCGGCCGGGGCCTTGGCCAGCGCGGTGGAGAGCGTCGGCGGGACGCTGCTCAGCTGGCGTTTGGTCAGCGGATGGTTGATGATCAGCGTGGCCGGGTACTGCCCGGGCAGCAGCGGCTGTATGAACGTGAACGCTATCAACGCGGCCAGTACGCACAGCAGCGCCACCGCGACCGGACGCCTCAGGAACGCGCGCAGCGCACTGCCCCAATACGAATAATTGGAGTAACCGATCCGCTCCGCGTTTGAGCGGTCGAACGGCTGTTCCTCGAACAGCCTGGGATCGCGCGGCGGGATCGCTTCCACGAGCGTCCCAACCGGCGCGTCCTCCAGTTTTCGCGCGACAACCGTACGTAACCGGATCATCTCGCGCCAGCTTTCTTGGCGAAACTGATGCGCGGATCAATCGCGACCATCAGCATATCCCCCAAAAGCAACCCGACGACGCCAATACAGCTATATATTATTACCAATATCTGAACCATCGGGTTATCCTGCCGGCGTATCACGTCGACCAGCAAGCCGCCCATACCCGGTATCGAATACAACGATTCGACGTATATCGACCCGCTCACCGTGTACAGCAGCGAGGTTGGCAGGTATTGGATCATCGGCACGAACGCGTTGCGGAACACGTGCCGCGCCAATACCTTCTGGTTCGTCACGCCTTTCGCTTGCGCCAGCGCGACGTAATCCTTGTTCAGCTCGTCGACCATGTACCGCCTCAGCCACATCGCGTAGTACGCCGTGCTCCCCAGCGACATCGAGAGTATCGGCAGGACCCATGTCAGCGGTTGTTCGCGGCTGAACAACATCGAGGTGTTAAGCGCCCGCGAGCCGAACGCCTGCAGGTATATATGGTATACCGCCGCAGGTACCGCGTTTATGAAAACTATGAACACGGTGCCGACAGCGTCCCACAACCGCGCCTTGTACCGCGTCTGCGACCGCGCCATCGCCACGCCCAGCGGCACGCCCAGCAGCAGCGACAGCGCCATGCTGCTCAACCCTAACTGGAGTGACACCGGTATCTTTGTCAGCAGTATCTTCCTGATCGGCACGCCTACGCTGTACCGCGCGGATGTGCCCAGGTCGCCGCGCGCCAGGTTCCCTAGGAACCGCTTCAGCTGCGTGAACAGCGGATCGGTCAGGCCCATCTGGACCAGCCTCGCGCGCACGATGTTCGCGTCCAGCTTGTCAAAATTGTCAAAATAGCCCTCGATGGGCATCTGGCGCACGAGTATGAAGACCACGCTGATGATGATTAGCAGCGTTACGATTGCCGCGGTCAGCCGCTTCATTATATATCGAGCCACTAGGAGCCTCGCTTTTGGTTAATTCGGCGCCCCGCCGCCGCGTTTGTCCGCGGCGGCGGGAGGAGGGTTCCGGAGGCTCCGCCCCCGGCGCCCCCGCAAGGGGGTTTCACCCCCTTTGATCCCCTGACCAGCGTGACGCTGGACCCACTTGGCGCGTTTGGTTGTTCCTCCAGGTCGGTTAGTCCGCGGCGAGAGCTTCCCGCGCTTCGAGCCACGCGTCGTACGCGTCAAAGAACTGGTCCGTGGACATCGGCTCGTCCAGCAGGCGCTGCCCCTTGAATCGATAGTTCGAGATCCCGAACGGCGCGTACTGCGCCTCAAATGGATTGATCCGCGTCCCAATATACCCGGACTCGCCATAACCCAACGGGATTACGATCGCGTGGTCAATTAAGTACGCTTCGGCTTCGGCGAACGCTTCGTACCTCGCCGCCGTGTCGCCTACGATCGCCCTCGCCTTCGCTACCAGCGCGTAGTACTGGTCAACGATTAGACCGTCGCCGTCAGCCTGCGTCATGCCCTTGTCCATGAAATTATAATTGTTGCCATAATCAAACGGATCGGCAAACGTCACCGGGTCGGCATAGTCCGGCCCCCAGTTGAGCTTCTGCAGCGCGTAGTTGCCCTTCCTGCGCGTCTCGTTCAGGAACCCCGACGACGGCCCAGCCCACACGATGATGTCTATGAAATCCGCGCCAAGCAGCGACTCCAGATGCTGCTCGATGACTACGCTCTCGTCCGCCCAACTGCTTAGAATCGGGTTGTACGGCACCAGCGCCTTGATCGGGAACGTCGCGCCAGCCGCCTCCAGCTCGGCCTTGGCAGCGTCGCGGTGTTCCACAGCCTTTCCTTCATCATATGTGTCCAAACCCAGCGCGGTTATCGGCTCCAGCCCGCCTATCCGCGTGTAGTCCAGCCCGTTCAGCGACACAAACTCCGGCGGCGTGATCGTGTTGAAGATGATCGATTCCGGGTTCGAGGGGTCGAATACGGCCTGGCTGCCATACCTGTCCATCCCGTAGAAAATCGCTTTGCGGAAGTTCTCGTTGTTCACGGCGATCTTCCAGTTTTCCGGCTCGTATATCTCGTCAAACGTCGGGTTGAAGTTGAATCCGTAGAAGTACGAGTAGAAGTCGGACTGGCGCACCGGCCGGATCAGGTCGGCCTTCTCGGGATCGGCCAGCCACTCCGCCGCCACGGTCGAGTCGAGCCCCGCCTCGTCCACCTCGCCGCGCAGGAACAGCTCCGGCGCTACGGTTGTGGATTCCTTGTTGTACGTGTACTGTATCGCGTCGATGAACACATTCTCCGCGTCCCAGTTGGTTGTGTTCTTCGACAGAACGCGCCTCTCGTTCGGCTTAAGCTCCGATAGGTAATACGCTCCGTTGTACAGCAGCGTATCGTTACCCGTCGCCAGCCCGAACCCCTCCGCCTTTTCCAGCAGGAACGGCTCGTATACGGGCATGAAGCACACATACGTGGTCATCGATAGGAAGTACGGCACCGGCGCGATCAGCTTGTATTGCAGCGTGTACGCGTCCGGCGCAGTGACGCCAACGGTCTCCCATTCGGTGGCGGGCGCGGGGTCGGCGCCTTCCTCGGGCGTGGCCGTGCCGTCGTAGTACGCCTGCGCCCCCTCGATCACCTCATACAGCACGTTCGCCGACGACGAGGCGTTCCGCGCGTTGAGGATGTATTTGGCCGCCGCGACGAAGTCCGCCGATGTAACCTCCGCTACGGGCGAGCCGGTCCCGTCCACCCACTTCGCGCCCTCGCGCAGGTGGAACGTCCACGTGAGGCTGTCGTCGCTGACCTCCCACGATTCGGCCAGACCTTCCTTGATAACGCCGTATTGGTCGTACTCAATCAGCGTGTCGATGAAGTTCGCGGCCAGCGAAAACTCGTTGGTTGTGGTCGTGATGAGGTAATTGAGCGTGGTGACCTCGCCGGAATAGAGCACGCGGTACGCGCTTTCAGCAGACGCGGCGGGCGCGGACGCGCATAGCGCAAGCGCCAGGCATACGGCCAGCGCCAACGCTCGTCCGAATCGATTGCGCTTCATTCAGCAACAACTCCTTCTAGTATAATATCCGCTCCGCGCGGTATGGCCGGGGCTGGCGGAACGCTTGCCTCATTATACCGCGTTCCGGCATAAAACGCCAGTTATATTTATCTAAAAACGCGTCAACCGCCGCCGAAGGACACGTTTCGGTAAAGACCGACTGCGGTCTGCCCGCGTTTCATAACCCGACTGCGGTCTGCCCGCGTTTCGTAACCCGACTGCGGTCTGCCCGCGTTCCGAAACCCAACGACGGTCTGCCCGAGTTCGGTAAGCCGACGGTGGCCTGCCCGCGTTCCGTAAGCCGATGACGGTCTGCCCGAGTTCGGTAACCCGACGGAGGTCCACCCGCGTTCCGTAAACCGACCGCGGTCTATTCACTTAGGCCGAAGAACCGCTCCTCAAGCATCGCGCACAGCGTGTGGTAGACAGGCAGGTGTAGTTCCTGCGCGTCGGCGGTGACGCTCGCGGGAACGACGATCGCCGCGTCAGCAGCCTTGGACAGCATGCCGCCCGTGCCGCCAGTCAGCGCGGCGACGCCAAGCCCGCGCGCCCGGGCAGCCCGCGCCGCCAGCAAAACGTTTCGGGCGTTGCCGCTCGTGGATATGCCCAGCAGCGTATCGCCCGGCCTCCCGTAGCCGACCACCTGCTGCGCGAACGCCAGCGACGCGTCAACATCGTTTGCGAACGCGGTGTTAAGCGCGGAGTGCTCGCTTAGCGCTATGGCGGGCAGCGATCCCTGCAGCATCCCAGCCAGCTCCGCGCCGCCCTCGCCGAGCGCGTCCGCAAGCGCGGCCCGCTCCGCCCCGGGCAGCGGGCGTTTCAGGTAGAATCCCTTCATCAGTTCGCCTACGATGTGCTGCGCGTCCGCGCAGCTGCCGCCGTTCCCGCATATGAGCAGTTTCCCGCCGCGCAGGTATGTGTCGCGGATAATCCCATACACGGACTGGATCGCCCCGCGAGCCGCCGCCAGCGCGGGGTAACGCTCGATCAGCCGGTCCAAACGCGCCGTGACCGAAGGCGGATCGTCCGGACTATCGGTCTGTTTAGACTCCAAGCCGTCGGTCGGCTCAATCCCCATCGCGTAAAGCGCGGTCATGACGCTGGCCAGATCGCCCAGCGC
Source organism: Oscillospiraceae bacterium (assembly GCA_031270865.1). Classification (GTDB taxonomy): domain Bacteria; phylum Bacillota; class Clostridia; order Christensenellales; family Aristaeellaceae; genus BNUH01. The sequence goes on along the minus strand of JAISWI010000034.1, from coordinate 19,611 downwards.
CTCGCCCGTTTCGGCGGGCACAACCTCGCACCGCTCCAGCGCGGCGGGTATGGCCTCCGCGCGCAGCGACGCCTCCATCGCCGGGCGCAGCAGGTCGCCGCACCGCGCGAATATGCTGCCGATCACCACGCGCTCCGGGTTCAGCGTGTCGATCAGAAGCGCGACGCCCTTGCCGAGCATCGTCCCAACCTTATGGAACAATTCCAGCGCGTCGGCGTCGCCCCGCCGGGCGTAACCCGCCAGCTCGCGCGCGGACAGACCGGCGGTCGGGTCGTCCGGGTTATACCAGACCGGCGGTCCGCCCCGCTCGACGCGTTCCTCCGTGAATGCCTGTATCTGCCGGGCTATGCCTCCGCCGCTCGTGAATCCCTCGAACGACCCGGCCTTGCCGAACCCGATAGGCCCATCCTCCGCCAGGCGCAGGTGCCCGATCTCCCCGCCCAGGTCGCAAGCGCCGCGCAGCAGCCGCCCCTCCGCGATGATCCCGCCGCCCATCCCGGTGCCCATCGTCAGGAACACCATGTCGCGCGTCCCGCGCCCCGCTCCCAGCTTCCACTCCACCAACGCGCACGCGTTCGCGTCGTTTTGCAGGAACGCGGGCGCCCCGAACCGTTTCTCAAGCAGCTCGACCAGCGGGATGTTGATCCACCCCGGGAGGTTCGGCGGGCATACGACGACGCCGCGCCGCGAGTCCAGCGGCCCTCCGCAGCTTACGCCAATCGCGGCCAGCGCCGACGACTCCAGGTTGTTGCGTTCCAATAACAGGTCGGCGGCGCGGTACAGGTCGTCCAGCACGGCGTCCGGGCCGCGCCCTGAGAGCGTGTCGAAGCGTTCCTTGTCGAATATGTCGATCCCGCCGCCGACACGCGCAAGAAGGGCGGCGCACTTGGTGCCGCCTATATCGAAACCGAGTACTATGCGCATAACGGTTATACCATCCCGTCCGCTTCGACCACGCCCATCGCCAGCACAGCCATCGCCTGGAGCAGTGTGTCTATATGTATGGCCTCGTCGGGCGCGTGCCCGCCGCCGTGACCAGGCCTCAGCCATTCCGCTGTCGGAGCGTCGAACCCGCCCGGCCCGAAGCCCACCGCCCTTGGGATCTTCCGCGCGTATGTGCCGCCCGACATAACGAACGGCTTCGTATCCTTGCCGCTGACGTCGTTGTATACCGCCGTCAGCGCGTCTATGATCGGGTTCTCGCGCGGGAAATACGCCGGTTTGCTGTCGGTCGCGTTGGCGAGCGTATAGCAGTTCGCCGACGCGTAAGCCGTAACGCGCCGCCGCAGGTCGTCGCCGTCCGCCGTGACGGGATAGCGGATGTTCAGGTGGAGTTTGAGCTTGCCGTCCTTCAGTTCCGACACGGTGCCGGAGCATGTCAACGCGCCCGACAGTTCATCCGATATATCTATCCCGACACCCTTGCCGTTCGTCGTGTCGTTGACGATCGCGGGGAAGGCCAGTATCGCCTCGTCCTCCGGCGACAACGCGTGGAGATCGACCAGCGCCCTCATCAACAACCAAATAGCGTTGACGCCTTTGTCCGGCCCGGCGCTGTGCGCGGCCGTCCCATGCGCGGTCAGAGTGACGGTATCGCCCTCGACGGCCGCCGCGATGTTCTCCGGCAGCTTTTCTAAAGCCCGCTCGACCGATGGAACGCGTTTCAGAACGCACGACGCCTCCGCCGGCACGACGTTCGACGCGACGCCGCCCTTGAGCGACACGACCGTATCCGACAACCTCCGGTTGCTCCACAGGTCTACGCTGATGATCCCCTTCTCGCCGTACGATACCGGGAACCCGGAATCCGCGACGAGCGTCATGTCCGCCGACTCGTAGTGGCTGGCGTAGTAGACCGCGTCCTTCATGCCGTGTTCCTCGTCGATGCCCAGGAACAATTTCAGGTTGTGCTTCAGCGGAACGCCCAGCTCCTTCAGGCACTGTATTACGTACATCGTGCCGACCGTGGGGCCTTTATTGTCCCCGACGCCGCGCCCAACCAGGAACCCGTCGCGCTCCAGCGGCTCGTACGGCCCGGTGATCTCCCAGTCGACGCCCTCCGGCACAACGTCCAGATGTCCCCAGAAGCCGATGAACGGTCCCTCGTCCTTCAGGCACAGGCTGCCGCAATAATCCTCGTAGTTGCGCGCGATGAACCCGCGCTCCCTGCCCAGCTTCAGCGCCTCGTCCAGAACGCGCTTGCAGCCGCCGCCCATCGGGTACGGCGGGTCGTTATAATCGGCGACGCTGCGGATCCTCACCAGGCGGGAGATGTCGCTGACGATGTCTTCGCGGCGCGACCTTAGCCATTCCAGCGCCTTCGCGTGTAACTCGCGGTCCATAGTTATCCTCCTATATTAGATAAGATGGCAGGCCACGCTATGCCCCGGCGCGACCTCGCGCGTCAAGGGCTTTTCGTCCGCGCACCTGCCGATTTTCCTGGAACATCGGGTGTGGAACGGGCAGCCGCTGGGCATGTTGGTGGGCGACGGTATCTCCCCGCGAAGCAGCTGCCGCTCGCGGCCCGCCGTGTCGTCCACGTCCGGTATCGCGGATATCAGCGACTGTGTGTACGGATGCAGCGGGCGCAGGTATATCTCCTCGGAGTCCGCCAGTTCCAGCAGGCTCCCCAGGTACATCACCCCGACCCTGTCCGATATGTACTTGACCACGTTCAGCCCGTGCGCGATGAACAGCAGCGTAAGCGAGCGGTCATGCCGCAGTTTCTGGATCAGGTTGAGCACCTGCGACTGGACCGACACGTCCAGCGCGGAGACCGGCTCGTCGCACACGATGAACTTCGGGTCGACCGACAGCGCACGGGCGATACCGATCCGCTGCCGCTGCCCGCCTGAGAACTCGTGCGGGAAGCGCGGCGCGTACTCCTTCGGCAGCCCGACATACCGCAGCAGCTCGTAGGCCTTTTCGCGCCGCTGCGCCCGCGTCAGGCTGGAATGCAGTATCAGCGGCTCCGCGATGATGTCCAGGCACGTCATGCGCGGGTTAAGCGATGAGAACGGGTCCTGGAAGATGATCTGCATATCCTTGCGCAGCGCGCGCATCGCCCGGTTGGGTATCCGCGCGATGTCGCGCCCGGCGTACACGATGCTCCCGGACGTCGGGTCCAGCAGCCGCAGCAACAGCCGCCCGGTGGTCGTCTTGCCGCATCCGGACTCCCCGACCAGGCCCAGCACCTCGCCGTTGTTTATATCGAACGACACATCGTTGACCGCGCGGACGACCAGCGGTTTGCCGCCGATCGCGCTGGATTTCGATGTGAATACCTTCGTCAGGCCTCGCGCCTCGTACAGCGGGGACGCGGCTGCCGCGGAATCCATCCTTGAATCCATTTACACGCCCCCTTCCGCCAGGAAACACGCGCACTGCCGCCCGTCGCCGAGCGTCCGCAGCGGGGGTTTCCCCTTGCCGCATATGGCTTCGCGGTCCGGGCACCGCGTCACGAACGCGCACCCCAGCGGCAGGCGCGACAGGTCGGGCACGATGCCGGGTATCGTATACAGCGGCTGGCCGCGCGGGGTGGCCAGCTTCGGTATGGCGCGGAGCAGCCCGCGCGTGTACGGGTGCAGTGGTTTCGCGAATAATTCCTTCACCGGACCCATCTCGACGATCCTTCCCGCGTACATGACGATCGCCCGGCGCGCGATGCCGGCGACCACGCCCAGGTCATGCGTGATGAACAGCACCGCCGTGTTCCTCTCGCGGGCGAGCGAGCGTATCAGCTCCAGTATCTGCGCCTGTATCGTCACGTCCAGCGCGGTGGTCGGCTCGTCCGCTATCAGTATGTCGGGGCTGGACGCCAGCGCCATGCATATCATCACGCGCTGGCGCATCCCGCCGGACATCTGGTGCGGGTATGTCTTAACGCGCCGCTCGGGGTCGGGTATCTCCACCTGTTTGAGCAGCTCGATGGCGCGGCTTCGCGCCTCGGCGCGGCTCACGTCGTTATGCGTCAGTATCGCCTCGGCGATCTGCGAGCCGATGGTGAATACCGGGTTCAGCGAACTCATCGGCTCCTGGAAGATCATGCCGATCTTGTTGCCGCGCACCCCGCGCATCCGGCGCGGCGTGAGCTTGAGCAGGTCCTCGCCCCGAAAGAGGATCTCGCCATGCTCGATACGCCCGGGCGGGTTGGGCACCAGCCCCATCACGGACAGCGCGGTTACCGACTTGCCGCTGCCGCTCTCGCCGACGATGGCCAGCGTCTCGCCCTCGTCCAGCGTGAAGCCCACATGGTCCGCCGCGTTGATGAATACTCGCCTGCCCACCCGGAAGCGCGTGGTCAGGTCCCTTACCTCCAACAATGCGCCCATCCCCGCGCCCCCTTACTTCAGCCGGGGGTCGAGCGCGTCGCGCAGCCCGTCGCCCAGCAGGTTGAACGACAGCACGGTCAGCGCGATGGCGATCCCCGGGAACGTGATGATGTGCGAGGCGGAGAATATGTAGTTCCGCCCGCTGGAGAGCATGTATCCCCACTCCGCGGTGGGCGGCTGCACGCCCAGCCCCAGGAAGCCCAGCGACGCCAGCGAGAGTATCGCGCCGGAGACGCTCATCGTAGCGTTGACGATGATGGGAGCGAGTATGTTGGGCAGCATGTGTCGCAGCATGATCCGCATCGAGCCGGCGCCGATCGCCCGCGCGGAGGTGATGTAGTCATTCTCCTTGACGGTCAGCGCGACCGAGCGGATCAGCCGCGCGGAGCCGGGGATCGACACGATGGCTATCGCGATGACCGCGTTCTGGATGCCGCGCCCGAATATCGACATAAAGATTATGGCCAGCAGTATGCTGGGAAACGCGGCGATCATCTCCATCACGCGGCTCAGGATCATGTCCGGCCAGCCGCCGTAATATGAGGAGAGCAGCCCGATGACCGCGCCGACCAGCGTTGAGATTATCACCGATATGAACCCGACCGACAGCGATATCCTCGCGCCGAAGAGTATGCGCGTGAGGATGTCGCGCCCGTTCTCATCGGAGCCTAGTATGTGTTCCGGGTTCGGGCCGACCTTGTTCTGCGAGAGGACGGTGTCATACGGGCCGTAGGGTGTCAGCGCGTCGGCGAACACGGCGGCCAGGACCATCGCCAGCAGCACGGCAAGCGCGGCGACGGCCGTCCTGTTCTTTATGAAACGCTTGAGCGCGTCCCGCCACAGCGACGAGGGCGGCGCGGCGGCGTCCAGCCCGTACGTGTCGTCGAAGAATAATGCCTCATCGGTCCGGTCTTGCATCAGCCCCAACCTCCTCAATACCGGATTCTTGGGTCGAGATACCCATATAATATATCTATCAGCAGGTTCATCGCCACGGCTATGACGGCGACCAGCATGCACCCCGACTGCACGACCGCGTAGTCGGTGTTGTTGATCCCGTTTACGATATACTGGCCCACGCCCGGCCAGGCGAATATCGTCTCGGTCAGCACCGATCCGGAGAACAGCCCGCCCAGCTCCATGCCGATGACCGTCACCACGGGTATCAGCGCGTTCTTGAGCGCGTGCCGGGATACCACGCGCGATTCCGCCACGCCCTTGGCCCGCGCCGTCCTTATATAATCCTGCCGGATGACCTCCAGCATCGTCGAGCGCGTATACCTCATAAACGAGCCGATCGACGCCACGGCGATGGTCAGCGAGGGGAGGATCAAGTAGCGCAGCGTACTGCCCAGCGCGCTCCAGTCGCCCGTGATGACGCAGTCGATCAGCATGAATCCCGTGATGGTCTCGGGCTGGTTCATGAAGTTGAAACGCCCTGAAACCGGAAGGATTTTCAGCCGGACCGCGGCCGCGATGATCAGCATCAGCCCCAGCCAGAACCTGGGCAGCGATATCCCGGTAAGCCCGGTCACCTGCAGAACGCGGTCCAGGACGCTGTTCTGCTTTACCGCGCAGACGACGCCCAGCGTCACGCCGATGATCGAGGAGATGACTACCGAGAACACGGCCAGCTCGATCGTGGCGGGCATGCGCTCCATGATCTCCGTGAGCACGGGCTGCTTGGTGAACAGCGACGTGCCCAGGTCGCCCCGCGCCAGCTGGCCCAGGTAAATGAGGTACTGCTTCCATATCGGCTGGTCCAGCCCCAGGTATCGGGTAAGCTCGGCGACCTTGTCGGCTGTGGCGTGCTGGCCCAGCAGCAGGAAGGCCGGGTTATGCGAGAACACGCGCATCAGGATGAACACTATCGTAACGATGCCCCATATGACCGGGATAGCCATCAATACGCGCTTGGCGATATACTTTATCATCAATCCACCCCGTTTGGTGATCCAATGGGCATGATACGGTTATAATCGCCTAACTAAAAGCGCGGGCGGACCCGCGAAGGCGCCGCGCCTCCAATTTGGGCGAATATGTGCCAAAATGCGCCGCTTCTCGCGCCCCGCGGGGGAAGCGGCGCATTTCGACATTGACCGGATTTCCGCGCGGTTAGTCGGCCTTCTGTAATTGCCAGGTGTGGCTGCCGGCGACGCTGTTGAGCAGGTCGCCGCCGTTGACCAGCTTGGGCGAGTAACCGGTATACTGCACGCCATGCCCGGTGATGATGGACGGCAGGTCGGTCTGAATCTTCTGGGCGGCCTGCGCGTAGAGATCGCCGGCCTCGTTGTAGTCGGAGGATTCCTTCGCGGCCTTGAAGATGGCCTCGAACTCCTCGTTGATGTAGCCGGAGTTGTTCGTGCCGCCGCCGGCCTCGGCCTCGCTCCATAGGAAGATGATGTTGGATGTGTCGAAGTAGTCCGCGCCCCATCCGTGCAGGATCAGGTCATAGCCTTCGACCGGGTCCTTGTACATAACTTCCACGAACTCGCCCCATGGAAGGATCTGGATCTCGATGTTGATGCCCGCCTTGGCAAGCTCGGCCTGAATCTGGACGGCCAGCTGCTCGCCCGCCGGGTTGTAGCCCTTGACGACGTTGTATGTCAGCAGCTTGGCGGTGATGCCGTCGGGGTAGCCGGCCTCGGCCAGCAGCGCCTTGGCGTGATCGGGATCGTAGGGGTAGTTGACGTAATCGTCGCGTACGCCGCTCTGCATTCCCGGCGGGATCGGGCTGATGGCGGTGACCATCGCGTCGCCGTACAGCGCCTTATTGATGGCCTCCAGGTCCAGCGCCTCGCGTATGGCCTGGCGGACGCGCAGGTCGGAGAACAGCGGGTTCTTCTCGTAGTCCGCGAAGGAGAGTATGCTCAGGTTCTGGCTGGGCGTGGTGATGACCTCTATGCCCTGCGCGGAGCGCAGCAGGTCCACCTGATCCGCGGCCAGGCTGCCCACGTAATCCAATCCGCCCGTCATAAGCTCGGATACGGCGGTCGAGCTTTCCGGGATGATGCGGATGATGACGCCGCCGTTGGTCGGAACGCCGCGGTGGTATTCGTCGTAACGCTCTACGCGGACATACTGCCCGGCCTTAAGCTCCACGAACTTATACGGGCCGGTGCCGACCGGATTGCGGTCGACGCCTTCCGGATCGGCCTCATACGCGGTGGGGGAGAGCAGCGCCGCCGCGAGCGAGGACGAGCCTTGCAGCGTCAGGAACGTGGAGTCCTTGCTCTTGAGCGTCACTACGAACGTGCTGGCGTCGGTCGCCTCGAACGCGGCGACGTTGCCGAACAGGATCGTGGAGTACGACATCTCGGGCGTGGCGTTCCACGGTATGACGCGGTTCCAGTTCCATTCGACCGCGTAAGCGTCGCACGCGGTGCCGTCGTGGAACTTGATCCCGTCGCGGATCTTAAAGGCGTAGGTCAGGCCGTCCTCGGAGACGGTCCACGACTCCGCTACGTCCGGGAAGATGCTGCCGTCGCGGTTGTAGCCAACCAGCGAGTTGAACAGCAGTCCCGTCACGACGGTGGACTGCCCGTCCGTGGCCAGCGACGGATCCAAGTGCGTTGGATCGTCGGTGGAGTAGATATAGATGACCGCGTCGGGGTTGTAGGCGGGAGCCTCGGCCATCGCGGGCACGGTGAGCGCGATCGCCGCCAGCATCGCCAACGCCATCAGCGTCGCCAGGTTTCTCTTCATTCGGGTTCCCCTTCCTCTTTATGAGTATACGCTATTATACCACATTCCTCGCAACATGTCAAAGAGATATGCGCGTACAATTATTGACATCGGGGCTAATCCTACGCGCCCTTGCGCCGCTGATTGGTCAATGTTATACTACTCCCGGTTTCGTCCAAACTAAGCAAGGAAGGGTGACGCCATAATGGCGACAGGCCCGCAGCCGTTCGAGCTGCGCGACAACGACGCGAACATACTCGCCCATCTGGGCGACGACTACGAACGCTACGAGGGCGCGGTGATCCAGCCCATATTCATGAATTCCCTGCACGTGACGCCCAAGGACCAGATGGACGACCAACAGCGTCGCCGCTTTGCCTACGGGCGGGTGAGCAACCCGACGGTCGACCTGTTCGAGCGCAAGATTGCCGCGCTGGAGCAGGGGGGCAAGGCGCTGGCGTTCGCGTCGGGCATGGCCGCGATATCCTCCGCCATACTCGCTTGCGTGAAGACGGGCGACCACATCATCTGCGTTGACAGCGCGTACGGCCCGACGCGGGTATTCATCGACGAGTTCCTGGTCGGCAAGTTTGGCTGCGAAGTTACCTATGTCGTCGGATCGGATTTGTCGGATTTTACTGATAACGCTAAACCCAACACATCGCTCATATACCTGGAGTCGCCGGTGTCGATGACGTTCAGGCTGCAGGACCTGCGGGCGGTCGCGGACTTCGCGAGGCCGCGCGGTATCCGGACGGTCGTTGACAACTCGTGGGCGACGCCGCTGTTCCAGAAGCCGCTGACGCTGGGCATTGACCTGAGCGTCCACACCGTATCGAAGTATATCGCCGGGCACAGCGACCTGATCGCCGGGGTATGCGTGGGCTGTGAGGATCTGATGAAGGAGGTCCACAGGGTCCGCGAGTTCTACGGCTGTATACTCCAGCCGATGGAGGCGTGGCTGTGTATACGCGGCCTGCGCTCGCTGGGCGTGAGGCTGAAGGCGCACCAGTCGGCGGCGCTGGAGATCGCCAAACGCCTGGAGGCGCATCGCGCGGTGAAGGCGGTCAACCATCCCGGGCTGGAATCGTTCCCGCAGCGCGAGCTGGCAAAGCGGCAGATGTCCGGCACGACCAGCCCGTTGAGCTTCGAGCTTAACTGCGGCAACGCCGAGGCGCGGGAGTTCGTGAAGCGGCTGGGTTGGTTCAACGTCGGGCCTAGTTGGGGCGGGTTCGAGTCGATGGTGGTGGTTTCGGGCGAGGGTTCGCTGGTGAGGATCCATGTCGGGCTGGAGGACGTCGAGACATTGTGGAACGACCTGGAAGGGAGTTTGGATAAAATATGACGACCATACAATCCGCGTTTGGCGGTAATGTCAAGCGGCTCAAGGGCGCGCTGCATGTTCATACCACGCGCTCGGATGGGCGTGGCAGTCCGGAGGATGTGCTGCGGCTGTACGCGTCGCGGGGATTCGACTTCGTCGCGCTGACCGACCATAATATCTATAATACCGAAAACTTCGCGCCGGATACTAACCTGCTGATCATCCCGGGCGTGGAGCGGAACTTCGACATTCCCCGTTCCGCGGGTTCGCTCGGGCACACGTTCCATACCGTCGCGCTGGGACGCTCGCCGGAGCGCGGGAACAAATATGTCCATAACCAGCGGTTTGAGTTTCGTGGGCCTGTCGAAAACCAACATGAGCTGCAGCCATATTTGGACGAAATCCATGAAGCGGGGAACGTCACGTTCCTATGCCATCCGGAGTGGAGCGGTACGCCCGCGCGTGAGTTCGACCGGATGAAGGGGCACTTCGGCATGGAGATATGGAACAGCGGCTGCGCGTTGGAGGACGACATGGACACGAACGCCGCCTGCTGGGATGAGATGCTGGGCCTGGGCAGCCGTTGGTATGGGGTAGCGGTCGACGACGGGCACGAGATGTACCAGCACGCTAACGGCTGGGTGATGGTGAACGCGGAAAGGACGGTCGACGGCGTGGTAGACGCGCTGGAGGCGGGGGCGTTCTACTCGTCGTGCGGACCGGAGATACGCGATTTCCGGGTTGAGGATGGCGTTGCGGTAATCGAGTGCTCGCCGTGTTTATCCGCCGGGTTCACGTTCACGCGCAGGCCGTCGCGCCTGACGTGGGACCGGGAGAACGCCGCCGTCGCCCGCGCGGAGTTCAGGGTACCCGAAGGGCATAAGTACGTTCGCGGCGTGGTCAAGGACGCGCGGGGCAGACGCGCCTGGACGAATCCGATTTTCCTGTGAGATAGCGGGGGGGGGCGTTACTCGCCCCCCTGTCGTTGTGGCGGGGGCAGGCGTCGCCCTCTCGGTCGCTTGAGGGCGGCATCTCCCCTAAAGGGGCGAGAAGGGATTAGGAACGGCGCGATAAGGGATTGGAAGCGCCGCGTCGGTGAGGTCTTACCCCCCCAACGCTAACGTACATTTACCTTAACCAGGCACTCCGGACCCCACTGCGCAATACGGTATACTATTCATGGCGGTTTCATCGAAACCGCGTTGGAAATCCGTATGTGAATGGGGTAATGGATATGGCAGCCGCTATCACGGTGAACGCCAATACATACAGCGCGTTGAGGGCCGCCCTGCTCCAGGCGGACGGCTCGGGCGCGACAGTGCTGTTAACACGCGATGTATACATTGACGACACAAACGGATGGAAGGCTGTGGACGCCAGCAACTTCGTTCTGGACGGCGCGGGCCACAGCGTCGGCAGGGCGGGCGCGCCGCTGGCAGACTCGCTGCTGGGTAAAAGCGCGCCCGGGGACGCGGTTGCTGACATCGAGGTTAGGGGCGTCAAACTGTATGTCGATTTTGCGGCAGACGCGCGGTATGTCGGCGCGTTCTGCCCGGTTGCGGTGAACTGCGGGTTCGCCGATTGCGCTGTTAACGGCGCGGTCAGGTCGGATTATTCGCAGCCTCCTTCCTATTCCTATTCCTATTACGTGGGCGGTTTCGTCGGCAGGGCCTGCGGCGAATGTTCGTTTGAGAATTGCGTCAACCACGCCGCGCTCGCGTTGAACCCGTCAAGCGGGTATGGCAGGATTGGCGGGATACTCGCGTTGATTGATGATTTCATCGCATCGTCGTTAGTAATGACAAACTGCCGCAACGACGCGGCCATTACCGCTGCCGGAACCAACACCTGGACGGGCGGCATCATATGCGAAGCGCACGACGCCTCGGTGACGCTGCATGGATGCGTTAACAACGGCGTGATCGATTCGCCCGGCGAGGTCGCCGGCATATTGGTAGTTTTTTCGGGCGATACGTTGGAAATGCTTGACTGCGTTAATAATGGCGCCATAACCGCTCAAACCGTCGGAGGCATATGCTTCACCATAAACGCGGATACAAGCGCCCAGGTTCGCGGCTGCCGCAACACGGCGGAACTCATATGTAACTCCGGCGCGGGCATTATAAATGCGATAGATGCGGTAAGAGGGCAATATAACTTCATACAATGCGTAAACAGCGGGGATATTCTTAAACCGGGTACAGACGCAAACGATACATACGTGGGTGGCGGCATATTTGGGTTTGTCAACAATTCCGACACAAACCCCAATTCCGTGTACGCGCTTGAATGCCGAAACACCGGCGCGATCGATTTCCGCGTAAAATCATATAACATCGGCGGTATATGCGGTTCCGCGATGAACCGCTTTGTGATTGAGGATTGCGTGAACACGGGCGCGGTTAAGGGCGGATACAGGGTCGGCGGTATACTTGGTTCCGCCAGAGGCGCCGCGCCTATCGAGAGTCTTGGCCCTGAAATCCTTCGGTGCGTCAGCCGCGGCGATGTCGTTGCGGCTTCCATAAGCGGCAGCACTGATAAAACGGACGTTGGCGGCATAGCGGGCTGGGTCGAGCATTATGCCAGGATCACCGGCTGCCTCGCGCTTGGGACTGTAACCAGCGAAGGCCCCAACGTCGGCGGTATAGTGGGCGGCATAGTGGGCAGCATGTATAATGACAGCGTCGAGGTCGGCGGCAACATCGCGGCGCAGTCCGCGATTACGGTCACCAACACCAACTCGGTCGGATCTGACTGGATACACCGCGTGGTTGGCTTTATCGGCACGACTGTGGACGATATGCTGCTTTACGACAACTATGCCAACGCCGGCATGCTCGTCACCGGCAGCAACAACGCGCTGGACCAAGTATTCGACTATAACCAGTTCATCACGCCCGAGCAGGACTTCGAGTACAATGGCGTGGAGGTTCTGCCGGATAATCCCAACTACGGCCTGACGCGCATGCAAGGACAAAACCTGGATAGATGCAGGTTCGGCGAGGATTCGTATAACTGTATGAAGCTGATATCGCCGGATGATCCGTGTGGGATGAGGCAGTACATCAGGTACCTGCGCTGCCGCGATTACGGCACGTTCCAGGGCGTCAGGGACGCCGCGATGCTGTGGACGATGTATGAGGATTGGCAGATGCCATGCCGCGGGTGTGGCGGCGGTGATTCCGGAGGCAAGGTTGTGCTGATCAGCGTATACCGCGCGGTCGCGGTCCCCGCGCCCGGGACGACATACGAGGTATACCGCGTACTGCCCGACGGAACGCGCGAGGCTGTGGCGCGGGCCGTGTCCAACGGTAATGGGGTGATTCGTTTCAAGAACCTGCCCCGGGGCGAGTATGTCGCCGAGATGGTTGATATGGACGCGGCCAGCCGTGATTACTCGATCTATAGGATCAAGGTGGGATGGAATGGGCGCGTCGCCGTTAAGGAAGTCGGGTTTTTGGATGATTTGTAGGAATGGGAGGGGGGCGGCAAGGGGGAGGGGGCGGCGACATCTATCTCCCCTAGGAGGCGGCGAAGGGGTGGATACGGCTACGCGGTCGTTCGGGCGGATATGCGCGTGAGTATATCGGCAAGAACCTTGGAATCGGTATTATAATCATACTTGCCGTTTAAGAAAACGCGCGACGCTCCGCCTACAACGAAAGACAACCTTATGGCGTCCCGCGCGGAATCCGACTCGCGCAAGTATAACGCGAGCAGCGCGTCCTCGAATTTCGATATGAGCGCCTCCATCCTGTCGCGGAACAGGATGTTGATAACGCGCTCACGCTTCCTCAACGCGCGGAACAGGCCGTCGATGAAGCGGTTTGGGTCGGTGAACAGGCAGAGGGAACCGTCCCAGTCGGACATTAGCTCCGCCAAGACCTGTCCCTCGATTTGGTCGGACAGGTCGTATACATCAAGATAGCGCCTGTAAAAGGTCGTCTTGTTTATTTTCGCGCGCTCACAGATGGCGCTTACCCTGATTTTTGTCAGTGGCGCGGTAGCTCTAAGGTAAAGAAACTGTTCCCTGATAGCTTCATGGGTTTTTTGGACACGCAAGTCCATCGCGCAGTCCTCCCGGCGCAACCGTTCTTGAATATAGTTGCTTAAGCAACTATCGTACAAACCTGATGATTGCGTTTTAGCAATGGTTGCCGCATATTGTCATTATACTGGCTGGGGAGGGATTTCGCAATGGGTAAAATCGTCTATACCGCTGGATCCGGCTTGCCTCCAACCACATTTGACGATGTATGGCTCGCGCATAAAAATCGCGGAGAGTGGTGGTATTGCACCGGTTATTTGGAGGATAAAGGCGGTGATTTGTTCGGATATCAATTCACGTTGGCGAAAATAACGGTGGTTGTGCCATTTATGCTCCTTATTTGTTCCGTGACGGACTTCCGCTCTGGGAAGCACTATAACACGCAGACGCCCATATTCTTCGGCAAGGGCGTGACCGTAACCGCGGATACGCTTGCCGTTGACGGCCATACGCGCCTCACGCTTTCGCCAAACGAACACTCCGGCAAAGGCAGGATGCGCCTGGATATGCGCGGCGCCGGCTTCCGCCTCGATGTGGAAATGGAAGCCGCCAAGCCGCCTGTATGGCATTGCGATAATGGCGCGCTCCAGATGGGAATCCCCGGCGAGACGGAACGGACATATTACTACTCGTTCACGAACCTTGCCGCGAGAGGCTCGCTGGAAATCGGGGGCAAGGCGTATGAAGGTCTTGCGGGCAAAGCGTGGTTTGACAGGCAGGGCGGGACATACCACATCACCGACCCGCGCTGCGGCTGGGAATGGTTCTCCCTGCGCTTCTTTGACAATACGGAGGCCATGCTGTTCGCGTTTCCGCAGGATGATTACTATGATGGCACGCTCATTGAGGCAAGCGGGGCGTACCGGCGGCTGAATGATTATACCATTAAGGAAATGGAAATCATCACATTCGAGGGGAAACGGTTTTCAAATGGTTGGAACCTTGAGATGGACGGTAAGAAATATACCATTACTCCTAAGATAAGCGGGATGTTCAACGTGTTCTTCTTTGAGCTGCTAGCGGACATAAAGGGTGAGGACGGGAGTCTGCTGGGGTATTGCTTCGTTGAGCTGCTGCCTGGCGTAAGGAATAAAGGTAATGTCCTAGCGGCGTTTATTAAAAAATAGGCATTCTGTCGGCTTGGGCTGGATACACCGCGCGGTTGGTTTTATCGGCGCGGGTGTGGCCGATACACTGTTATACGACAACTACGCTAACGGCGGCCCACTCTGCCGCTACTGCCCGCCCCGCGATATGAACGCCTCCAGCTGCCTTTGCAGCTCGTCACGCATCGCTTCGACCCCCGCCTCCGCGAGTTTTTCGCGAACAGTCGCCAGCCCGCTCTCCACTTCCACCAGCCCAAACGCCAGCGGCAGCCCGTACTGCTGCCATACGTTGAATACCGCCGCCCGCTCGCTCTTTATGGGTTCATAATCGGGGAAGAACAGCGCGTACGGGTTCTCGCTTGACATCGCCTCAAGCGCCGCGTTGACCTCGGCCAGGTTCGGCGGCATGCCCGCCGGGACCTTGAAGAATTTCGGTTCCTTGAACCCCCAGGAGCAGTAAGCCTCCGGCGTGAACCCGTCGGTATCCAGCGCGACCAACTCGCCTTTGCCGTTCAGTTCCCAGTGTTTGCCCTCTATGCCGTATGTCATCAGGTCGTAGTACGATTCGTCCTGCCGCAGCAATTCCAGCAGCGTCAACGCGCGTTCGGGGTGCTTCGCGGCGACGGGGACCGCCATGCCGTCCTGCATCGCCGCCGTCCTGAACGCGAAGGGCATGGCGAAGTAGAATTGCGCCTCGTACTCCGGATGCGCCAGCCAGACGCTCGTCCACGAATCCTGGTTGTGCAGACGCGACGCGGCCTTCCCGTCGCGGAACCTGTTCTCCTCCTTCTCGGACAGCACGGTCTGGGGCCAGTAGCCCTTGTCATGCCAATCCTTCATCTTGAGGAAATGCGCCGCTACGCCGGGCAGGTCGTAGAAGTTGATAACGGCGGGTTTGGCGGCGCCAAGGTCAATATAGAACGGCAGGTCGATCAGCAGCAGGTTCAGCGAACCCGCGTAGTATCTGTCCAGCGCGTCCCAGCCGGACATGAAATCCCCCGGCGCGATGTCCGGGTCCTCGTTCATGACGCGCTCCAGGAACGCGCCATAGTCGTCGATGCCGCTGATGCCGTCCATGCCGTATTTCTTCATGAGGTCGCCGCGGACGATGTAGCCCATCATCCCGATCTGGCTGAACGCGGACGGCGCGCCGTAGAGGTGTCCGCCCGTTGTGGCCTGCCTCATGAAGTCGGGGGTGATCTCCTCGAAGGTCTTGGGCGCGTATATGGGCAGCAGCTCCTCCAGCGGCAGGAACGCGCCCTTCGCGGCCTCGCCGTAATAATTGCCCCACGACGAGACATATATGAGATCGACAGGCTCGCCGGAGGCCAGCGCCTGCGGATACTTGGCTCCGAAGTCGCCCCAGCCGATCCAGTTAACGGTCAGGCTGGCGTTGAGGTCCTTATCCAGTTTGGCGTTGACGCGGTTCATGACCTCGTCGTAGTCCCGCGCGGGGCTGCCGATCAGGTACATCAGCAGGTCAGCCCTGCCGGATATGTCGGCTGGGAAGTCCCCGCCGCTCGCGGGCGCGCGCAAGCCCAGGCACAACGCCAACGCCAAACAAGCCGCGCGTACCAATCCCTTCACATGGGCCGCGTCCTTTCGATTTACTGTTTGCTGTATACTGTCCTACGGACAGTATATCACAACCTTTGGTTTATGTCAATAGGCAAGATGTATAAATTCCAAACGGCTTCTTAGGAGGCGGGCGCGGGATAACCGTGACAGGCCGACCGCGGTAGTGTATAATATGCTCAATACCTCATCGGCAGGGGGTGGCCACTATGCGCAGGCTGCTGCTGGCGGACGACGAACCGGCCACGCGGCGCGGAATCCTGAGCGGCGTCCCATGGGCTTCGCTGGGCGTGACGGAGATCATGGAGGCCTGCGACGGCGTGGACGCGCTGCGCCTGGCGCGGCTTAACCCGCCGGATGTCGTGATAACGGATGTGCGAATGCCCCGCCTCAACGGGATCGAGCTGGCGATGGAGCTGCGCAAAACGATGCCGTCGGTCAAGATAATATTCATCAGCGGGTATTCCGACAAGGAGTACCTCCGCGCGGCCATCCGGCTGGGCGCGGTCGGCTATGTTGAGAAACCTATCGACCTGGATGAGATCACGCAAGCCGTCCGGCGGGTCGGGGAACAGGCGGATACGCGCCCCGGCGGGGATTTCCTGCTGCTGGTAAGGGAGGACATGGCGTCACGGCTGCTCAAGCCCGGCGCGGACGCGCTGGGGCTGGAGCGCGGCATGTCGCTGCTGGGCTTGCGGTTTGGTTTGGACGCGTGGTATTTAGTTATGATAATAAAATTGGATGGGGACGCGGAACTGCCGCGCGACTGGGCGCGGCGGTTTGGGGAAATGTGGCCTGAACTGGTTTTGTGCGGTAAGGATGGCTTGATCGTGGCGGTAGCGCGGTCCGACACGCGCTCTGGTTTGCTCAACGACCGGGACGACATGCTCGCGTGGATTCGCGGCCAGGCCGACGCGGGCCTAGCGTTCACAGCGGTAGGCCAGCCCGCGCGGGGCATGGCGAATATCCATGTTTCATATGAACAGGCGGTCGTAGCGCTGCAGAGTTTCTTCTTTACGGGTTACGGTCAGGCCGTGTTCTACCGGGAGAACGGCGGCGAGGTTGTTCCTGAATGCTTGGAGAAACCGTTCCTGGACGCGCTGGCCGGGGGCAGGTATGACGAACTGGAACGGCGCGCGCGGCGGTTGTGCGCGGAGCTGGCGCGTGAGCCGCATATGCTGGTCGATCACGCGAAACAGTTGTTCGCGCGGCTGCTGCTGGCGCTGCGCTCGGAGGCGGGACGGCGCCGCGCGCCAGCGGACTCGCCGCGCGGCCCGGACGACGGCTGGCTGCTGGACGCGCTGTCAGGACGGAAGACGCTCGCGCAATACCAGGACTTGCTGCTAGACGCGACGCGATCCTTCATAGAGGATGAGGCGCGGTCAGCCCCAACCGCGCATAGGAAGGTTACGGCGGCGATGCGGGTTATTGAGTCGCAATACATGGATCCCAACCTGTGCGTGAACTCGCTGGCCGAGCAGGTCAGGCTGACCCAGCCGTACCTGTCCATGCTGTTCAAGAAGACGGTGGGGAGATCCATCAGCGAGTGCCTGCTGGAACTGCGCGTTGAGAAATCCAAACGGATACTGGTGGAGGAGGATATACGCCTGAGCGAGGTCGCAAGGCGCGTGGGTTACAACGACACGAACACATACGCCAAGGCGTTCAAGCGGGCGACGGGCGTTTCGCCTGCCCGGTTCCGCCAGAAGGGACAGCGGTGAGCGGGCGGCGGCTTCATCTGCGCGTGAAGCTGCTGGCGGTGTGCTTCGCGCTGATATTCGCGCCGCTGGGGTTGCTCACGCTGGTCATGTATGGGCGGATAGGCGATATGATGGAAGAACAGATGAAACGATCCGCGAGTCAGTCGTTCCAGCAAGCAAGCTCATACCTTGCTTTCAAGTTATCACATATGATAGATATATCGGATACTATCTACTTTAATACAGGGGTTCAGGATATTTTGGTTAAATATAGGGCGGGGGACAGCTTTGATATATTTGAACAAACCAAGGATATGCGCGAGTTGGATACTTTCCTGAATAGTTTCCTGAATGGCGATATCTACCGCGTTACACTGTACGCGCCGCGTGGGTTTTTGTATAGCGGGCAAGGCGTTTTCATAGGGGACTATGATGAGTTTATGGGAACGGAGGCGTATCAGGCGCTCATGGGATCGCGGGATAAGGCGCTTTGGATTCCAAATGAGCGCCTGCCTTACCTGCACGCGATATCTGATCCGGTAAGCGTAGTCTCGCTGTATAGGAAGGTTCGCAACCAAAGCCAGATCAGCGAGATAACAGGCGTGATCAGGTTGAGCGTGAGGCAGGATAGTATAGACTTCATTGTGTCGAACGCCGATATAAGCAAGCAGGGCGTTGTGTTCATTACCAACAAGAATGGCGAGGTGGTAAGCCGGTCGAGCCAGGTTAATTTGGAGCGTTTTGGGGATGGCTTGGGCTGGGATGGCGTCGGGGACGGGATGGGGAGCGACGAGCGGTGGTTTGACACGGAGGCGGGCTCGGGGCGTTATCTGGTTATGGCGCGGGCGATAAGCGGGACCGATTGGGTTATGACATGCGCGATACCGTATAAGGAGCTGACCTCGCAAAGGTGGGGGCTACTGTTGATGACGCTGGCTTTGGCTGGGAGCGTAGGGGCGGCGACATATTTGGTTTCGTTTCTGATGTCGCGCTCGGTAATATCGCGTATGCACGACCTGATGGAAAGGATGCGGAACGTGTACAGCGGCGAGCGGCCGGAGGTTGAGGGTGAGGGGGATGTAAGGACGGGCAGGGTTCACGGGGAGCTGGACCAGATGATCGCCGCGTTTAATTTCATGGTTAGAAGGATTGACAGGCTGGTAGAGGAGAAGTACCAGCAAGGGAAAGAGATTAAGAGCGCGGAGTTAAGGGCGCTGCAGGCGCAGATTAACCCGCATTTCCTGTATAATACGCTGGATTTGATCAATTGGAAGGCGAGTGAGTACGGGGCAAGGGAGGTTGTGGACATTGTAAGGGCGTTGGCGCGGTTTTATAGGTTGAGTCTGGGGAAAGGGTCGGACATGGTGGGGTTGAGGGATGAGCTAGACCATGTAAGGGCGTATGTAAGGATACAGAACCAGAGGTTCGAGCAGGGGATTAGGTTGGAAGTGGAGGTGGATGAGTCGTTCGAGGGGTATAAGGTGCCGAAGATTGTACTGCAGCCGTTGGTAGAGAACGCGATATTGCATGGCATTATGTGTAAAGGGGAAGGGAAAAGCGGATGGGTGAGGGTTAGCGCGGGGAGAGAGGGCGGGCAGTTGGTGATCAGTGTGGCCGATAACGGGGTAGGGATGGATGAGGAGAAGGCGAGGCAGGTAATGTCCGGGGAGGGGGATTTGGGGAGGCGGTATGGTGTTTATAATATTAATAGGATGATTAAGTTATGTTATGGGGTGGAATATGGGTTAAGGTACCGATTTCCGGCTGAAGGCGGCACAGTGGCGATGCTCAATCTACCGCTTGAGGGGTGATACCTGGAGGAACAATCTACCCTGGCCACGAG
>JAISWI010000047.1 GCA_031270865.1 Oscillospiraceae bacterium | reverse complement strand
GGGCTGGACCGGTTCTTCATGTGGGCCGCGCTGGAACCGACGCCGGAACGCCAGTCGATGGTATACGAGGGGCTGTTCCAGCAGCTGTACCTGGAGCTGCCGATGATACCGTTATACCGTCGTAATGATTACCTGCTGGTCAGCGCGAGGGCGCTCAACACGTACATCTCCACCGGTCACGACATTGTCGCGGAGGCATACCGGATGATCGTCATCACGCAACTGGAGCCGGACTGACCGTCAGTCCGGCTTGTTATGCGCCGATAAACGTTCCAGCGCGGCGGTCACGCGGCTCAGCGTCTCATCCTTGCCCAGCAGGTACGCGATCTCCGTCGCGCCGCCGGGCGTGGACATCAGCCCCGATATAGCAACGCGCAGCGGCCAGAGGACCTGGCCGTTTTTGCGTCCGCTTTGCGCGATCGCGGGCATCAGCGCGTCGTGGAGAGCGGCCTCCGTCCAATCGTCGACGCCCCGGAGTATCGGCTGCGCGAACGCCAGCGAGTCCGCCGCGACCGCCGGGTCCGACTTCATTTTCTTATGTGTATATAATGATAGGTCGTATTCGGGCATGTCGCTCAGGAAGGCGGCCATCCCCGGTATTCTGTTGAATACCTCTGTGCGCCCATGCAGCAGTTCCGCCAGACGTTTGGGATCGCGCCCGCCGCCGGGAAGCGTCCGTTCCAGCCACGGCATGGCTAGCTCGAAGTAACGCTCGAAGGGCAGCTTGCGGATGTATTCGCCGTTCATCCACGTCAGCTTATTCTTATCGAACATAGACGGGGACTTGCTCAGCCCCTCCAGCGTGAAGGCCTGCTCCAATTCTTTGAGCGTGAAGAACTCGCGCTCGTCGCCCGGGTTCCAGCCCAGCAGCGCGATGTAGTTGATCACGGCCTCGGGCAGGTACCCCTCGCCCAGCAGGTCCTCGAACGACGGGTCGCCGTGACGCTTGGACAGCTTGCGCGTCGCGTCGGCCATCACGAGCGGCAGGTGGATGTAGACGGGCTTTTCCCAGCCGAACGCCTCGTAAAGTAGGTTATACTTCGGCGTGGAGGACAGGAACTCCGTGCCGCGCAATATATGTGTTATACCCATAGAATGATCATCTATAACGTTCGCGAAGTTGTACGTCGGGAACCCGTCGGCCTTCATCAACACCATGTCGTCAAGCTGGGAGACGTCCACCTCGATGTGACCGTACTGCGCGTCGTCAAAAGAGGCAAATCCGGTCAATGGTATATGCTGTCGAATGACATATTTCTCTCCTGATTCGACACGCCGCCGCGCCTCGTCCTTCGGGATGGACAGGCAGCGCCTGTCGTACTTGAATGTCAGGCCATTGCGCTCGGCCTCGGCGCGGGACTGGTCGAGCCGCTCCTTCGCGCAGAAGCACGGGTAAGCCGCGCCCTTTTCCACCAATTCCCATGCGTAAGGCGCGTATATATCCTTCCGCAGCGACTGGACATACGGGCCGAAGTCCCCGCCGACGTCGGGGCCTTCGTCATATGTAAGCCCGGCCAGCTTCAGCGAGCGGCGCAATTGTTCCTCCGCGCCGGGGACCTCGCGCTCCTGGTCCGTATCCTCTATGCGAAGTATGAAAACGCCCTGACGCTTGCGGGCGTACAGGTAAGCGTAGGCTGCGGTGCGCAGCCCGCCCAGGTGGAGGTATCCCGTCGGGCTGGGCGCGAACCGCGTGCGGACCTGCGGCATAGTTATCACTCCTATAATAAAAGTGTGGGGCGGCTCCTTTTATCACCGTGGTGGGGGATCAGCGCCGCCCTCTGTGTCGTTTGCGGTGGGTGGTGGGGATTCGCGTTGCCCCCTATGCCGACGCAACGACACAGTAGGCGACGCGAATCCCCACCGCAGACTACAGAGGAGGCTACGCGAATCCCCATCCGTAGCGATAGAGGGGACGCGTCCCCACTTACCCCTGAATCCGCTTAGCCCAACTGTCCTTTAGCCCCACCGTCCGGTTGAACACTATCGCGCCATCCCCGCTGTCCGGATCGACCGCGAAATACCCCTGCCTCATAAACTGGAACCTGTCGCCAACCCGCGCCCTCGCGAGAGTCGGCTCACCCAGGCATCCGGACAATTCGGCCAGCGAGTCCGGGTTGATCCGATTCTCGAAATCGGTTTTGACGGGCTTGGCGGTTTTGGCCTCGGCTTCGGGATCCTCGTCGCTGGTCTCGCTGTCGGCCTCGACGGTCGGCTCGTCTACGAGCAGCGGCCCATAAAGCCGGACGGACAGCGGCACGGCGTCCGCCCCGCTTACCCAGTGGAGCGTGCCCTTCACCTTGCGGGCGCTTCCGGGCGAACCGGACCTGGACTCCATGTCAACCGTACATTCCAGCGCGACGACCTCGCCCGCCTCATCCTTGACGGCGCGGTCACACCTGACGATATACGCGCCCTTGAGCCGAACCTCGCCGCCTGGGTACAGCCGGAAGTATTTTTTAGGAGGATTCTCCATAAAATCATCCCGCTCGATGTACAATTCGCGCCCAAACGTGAGTGTACGGCTGCCCATCTCCGGATGGTTCGGGTGGTTTTCCAGCGTGACCGCGTCGGACTTGCCTTCCGGCCAGTTGGTAAGGATCACTTTGAGCGGGCGCAGCGCGGCCATCGCGCGGGGCGCGGTCTCCTCCAGCGCCTCGCGGACGCAATGCTCCAGCAGCGACGCGTCGACCGTCGAATCCACCTTGCTGACGCCCGCCCGCTCGATGAAATCAACCAGCGCGGACTGCGGATAGCCGCGCCGCCTCATCCCGGCGATCGTGGGCATGCGCGGATCGTCCCAGCCGCGCGTCTTCCCGGCCTCGACGAGCCGGCGCAGGAAGCGCTTGCTCATGACTGTCCGGGTTACGTTGAGGCGGGCGAACTCGATCTGGCGCGGCGGGTTCTCAAAGCCGCATTTGCCCACAACCCAATCGTAGAGCGGGCGGTGGATCTCATACTCCATCGAGCAAAGCGAGTGGGTGATCCCCTCCAGCGCGTCGCCGATCGGGTGCGCGTAGTCGTACATCGGGTATATACACCACGCCTTGCCCGCGCGGTGGTGTTCCTTATAGAGGATGCGATAGAGCACCGGGTCGCGCAGGTTGACGTTGGGCGAAGACATGTCGATCCGGGCGCGGAGGGTATAGCTGCCCTCCGGAAACTCGCCGGAGCGCATGCGCCGGAACAGCGCGAGGGATTCATCGGCGGGGCGCTCACGGAACGGGCTGTCCCTGCCCGGCTGGGTGAGCGTGCCCCGGTAATCGCGCATCTGTTCCTGGGTCAGCTCGTCTACGTAAGCGTCGCCCTGCAGGATGAGTTTCTCGGCGAGGCCGTAGCACTGTTCATAATAGTCGGACGCGAAGTAAGGCCCGTCGTCCCAATCGAAGCCATACCATCGGATGTCCTCCATGATCCCGTCGACGAACTCCTGTTCCTCCTTGGCGGGGTTGGTGTCGTCAAAGCGCAGGTTGAACTTGCCGCCGTACCTGCGCGCGGTCATCGCGTCGATGTAGATAGCCTTGCAGTGGCCGATGTGGAGGTGGCCGTTAGGTTCCGGCGGGTAGCGGGTGCGCACGTGGTCATAGCGCCCGGAGGCCAGGTCCTCGTCGATGAAGTCCCAGATGAAGTTGCCGCGGTCGGCGTGGGTCTCGGTGGCGGGGTTCTCCATATCTGCACACTCCTTAATGCGGGTGGGGGGAGG
>JAISWI010000041.1 GCA_031270865.1 Oscillospiraceae bacterium | reverse complement strand
CTCCGCGCAAAGGGCGAAGCCCATAAAGTTGGTTTCTGCCCTGCGGGGCTGGGGTTTGTTGGTTACGGCCGGGGGACGCGGGGCTCTGCCCCACACCCCGCAAGGGGGTTTCACCCCCCATGTCCCCCAGACCAGCGTGACGCTGGACCCTCGTGGCCAGGGTGGATTGTTCCTCCATGTCCCTGATCTTTACCGACACAGCCACGTAAATCAGGAACCCCGCGTGTTGCGGGGTTCCTGCTCCAGTGCCGAAGGCGGGACTCGAACCCGCACGCCCTGTCGGACAAGAGATTTTAAGTCTCTGGCGTCTGCCATTCCGCCACTTCGGCACGCGGAAATTGTAACTCTATCTAAACTGAATGTCAACCTATTTTACTCCGTAAACACCTCCGCCGTCAGCCTTGCGGCCAGCGCGGTCATGTCATCCCGCGCCTCATCGCCCATCCTGCGCAGCGCGGCGCGGAGCAGCTCGTTCGCGAACGCTGACGGTTCCTGCGGCAGCCTTGCCATCACTGCTAGCATCGCGTCCTCCTGCTCGAAGCTGTCCACTACCCCGTCGCTGACCATCACCAGCAGATCACCAGCCGCCAGCCTCATCCTAAAGCTTTTGGGCGTGACATCCTCCAGTATTCCCATGGGCAGCGTTCCGCCGGATAACTTGCGGCAGCGGTCCTGCCTTATCAGGAACGACGCGCACGCGCCCATTTTCTCGAACGCGGCGTCCCCGGTCTTAAGGTCCAGCACGCACAGATCCAGCGTCGCGTATCGCTCCTGGCTGTGTGTGGCGCGCACTAAGTCATTGACCACCGACAGCAGCTCCTTACGCCCGTAACCCGCCTGGAACCCCTCGGTCAGCAGACTTAACACCGTGCCGCTCTCCCTTGCCGCGTCGGAGCCGTGGCCCATCCCGTCTGACAACGCCAGCATATGCCTTGCCCTTGGCAGCGGCTGCGACCGCCATCCATCGCCATTTTCCAACTGTCCCTGCGCGGGACACGTCGCTATCCCCACCGCTACTGACAGCGCGGGCCGCTGGCTGATGTACACCAGTCCATCCCATAACGGTTTCGCGGTCAGGGGCATCGCCAACGCGCGCGCGAGCGCGGTCATCGGCGGCTCGCCCAGGTCGGCCTTCTCGGGCGGAATCAACACTATCTGGAGCAGGTCGTCCAGCCGGTACGGCATCGCGGAGCAAACGCGCCAGCGCGTCTTGGACAACGCGCGTGAGATCGCCAGCCGCTCGGACGGCGCGGCTGACACGGCCTGCGCCAACAGCGTGGACAACTGGTTCAGCAGCGCAACCTGGCCTTGCAGCTGCGTCCTCGCTAAACGGCTGGCCTGCGTCTGCGCGGCCTCGAACGAGCTTAGCCTGCTTTTCGCGCGGTTCACCTGTTTGAGCGTTTCCGGTATCAGGTCGGACCGCTGGCATCCCTGCGCCTTCGCCAAACGCGACAGCTCGCGCGGCTGCATACTCTCATCGCGCGAGGCCGCCAGCAGGTCGCTGAACATCAGCGTGGTATCCTCGAACCGCTCGTTCCAGCACACTCGCCGCTGGGCGCAGTCCTCGCAGAACAACGCCGCCAGCTGCTCGATCTCGCCGTCGTCGGTCAGGTCGGGACGGGGTATCGACCGCGCCATTGAAGCGATCGCGTTCGCGCTGGTTTGTATCCATTGGATCGCCACGCCGCTGGGCGTGGTCTGGGTCATCGTCTCGCGCTCCAGCGACGAGCGCAGCGCCATCCATACCGGGGTTGGTGTAACCATGAACGCCGCCGCGCCCGCCAGCACGTGCGGGAACGCGAACAGCGTCTCCCTGGCGGAGTTGACCGTCAGCGTTACCAGCGCGTTCGCGGCCAGCGCGGCCACCGCTGGCCAGACGCGCTTCGTGTCGCGCAGCAGCGACGCGGCCAGCGCGATCATCGACAGCGCGACCATGCAGAACGGCGACATCCCGCCCAGCGTCAGCGCGGCTCCCAGCGCGGCTCCCGCGATTATCGCCGCGCCCGCGTCCGCCGTCCACGCCAGCGAGAGTGCGCAGTACACAGCCAGCATCCCGCCTACCCGGAATCCTCCTATAGCCAGCCCAGCCCCGCCCAGGCACATCGCGGCCAGCGCGATCAGGCAGCACAGTCTGTCGTCGGCCTCCAGGTACGCCCGCTGCTTGAACGAGGCGACCGCCCGGTCGAACACGGGCGTCATGACCGCCGCCGACGCCGCGCATATCAGGCACGACACGACCTGCGCCTGACTGCGCCACAGGAACGGCGCGGGTATCAGCGCGAACAGTCCCGCCATCAACGCCATAGCCCACGGCGCGGGCAGCGCGATGTGCGGCTGCAATCCTTTCGTCGCCAGCAGCAACGCGCACGCCGCCAGCTGCCACCCGTTCATCCACCCAATCGGCTCAAACCGGACCAGCAATCCCAGCGCTATCCCGGCCAGCGTGCCGACGGGCCAGCGGTCCCACAGCAGCCGCGCGGCCATCCACGCCACCGCGAACGGAGCCCCGCCCTCGAAGAACGACGCCTGGCTGAGCGTCAGCCCCGCCAGCGCGTCCACAGCGAACGCGGCCAGCCGCGCGGCGCGTACGCCGGATACCGGCATCCGGGCGAACCAGCTGTTCCTGGCCCGAAGCGGCGGTTTATCCCTTAACTGGGCTATGAAATCAGTCATGACACACCTCGCCCCGTAAAATTACACTATAACCCTCATAAGTATAGTTGTGTAATTAACAGGCGCGTGTCGAATGGAGGCGCGGAATATGCCGGGCGTTCGACATGATAACCATTGGGCGGATGATTAGTTATATATAGCTGTGGTTGTCCTCGCTCCGCTTCCCCAGCATCGCCAGCGTCGCGGTCAGCGCGCGAACGTCAATCGCCCCGGCCAGGTACAACGCCTCGGCGCACTCCAGCGCGGTCATCCCGGTGGTGCGCACGTCATCCACGATTACCAAACGCTTCCCATAACACGGCACGATGGCCTCGAACGCGTCCTTGACGTTCACCTCGCGCTCGTCGGCGGGCAGTTCCATCTGCTTGCGGGTGGCGCGCGCGCGCCGCAGAGCGTCCAGCACGGGCAGTCCGCTGAGGCGGCTTAACTCCTCGCACAACAGCCTGGCCTGGTTATACCCGCGTACACGTTCCCTTTTCCGGTGCAGCGGCACGGGCACCAGCGCGTCGAACCCGTCGGGCAGGTAGTCCATCATGCGCAGCGCGAGAGGCTCCGCGGCTTCCTTCACGTGGTCGAATTTCAGCGCGTATACCAGCCGCGCCGCCGCGCCACGGTGCTCCAGCGGGGCGCCGCCGTGCAGCCGCCGCGCCAATGGTTTACGCCTGCACCCGCCGCATAACCCCGTAGCCAGTTCCTGCTCCGACGTCAGCCGCCGCGAACAAACGTGGCATCGTCGGCCCGCAACAGGTTCCAGTTCCGCCGCGCACTTATCGCATAGGGTGTGCTCGCTCGCGTAGAGGGGATGGCCGCACGCCAGGCAATTGCAGTCACGCGGGTAGAAGAGGTCGATTACGCGGTTTCCCAGCTTGGGAAGCTCGCTTTTTATTAACGCGGCGCTGCCGCGCGCCCAAGCTTTGATAAAGGCGGAGATAGCAATCCGCCTGGAAGCCGTCTGGCTCAGCCAGCGGTCAATTCGTTTTCGGATACCACAGCCGGAGAATCTCATCTTCGCCCAACCCGGTGATAGAAATAACCGCGTTCATATCCGACAGCAGTCCTCGCAGTTGGAGCGCCAACTCCCGATTGCGTTTCGCCACTCCTATATGAATACCTTCCTCTCGTCCCTTTTCCCTTCCTTCCTCCTTCAGTTCCTCTTCCCTTGCCGATAAGTATTCTTCCACGCTGAACTGTTCAGTCAACATGCCTACCACCTCCGCCGCGTGTTGTCTATACTGCTTGATACCAGCCAGCGGTCAATTCGTTTTCGGATACCACAGCCGGAGAATCTCATCTTCGCCCAACCCGGTGAGAGAAATGACCGCGTTCATATCCGACAGCAGTCCTCGCAGTTGGAGCGCCAACTCCCGATTGCGTTTCGCCACTCCTATATGAATACCTTCCTCCCGTCCTTCCTCCTTCAGTTCCTCTTCCCTGGCCGATAAGTATTCTTCCACGCTGAACTGTTCAGTCAACATGCCTACCACCTCCGCCGCGTGTTTCTCCAGATAGTCGGCAATTATGCCTTCCCTGATGCAATCCTGGATGGCCCTGCTCACCGCCTCCATCGCGCTCAAACCTTGCGCCTGGTACTCGCGGCCGCGCCTGATAACCTCCACGTAACCCAGAAGATACTCGCTCTTCCTAACCAGCCCAGCGTTTTCCGGCGAGTGGATGTTATAGACAACCGCCTGCAGCTCGATAAACGAGTCTTTTTCCAATTGGGAACCCGGTTCGTCGAACGAAGAGGATAGCTTCAGCACGCTCCTGGCGTTATACGGGTCAGCCCCGTTATAAAAAACGACAAAGACCGGACGGGCCAGGCGCAGTATGCCCTTCTTGTATGTGCGTTTACGCTCGACCACGCTTTCGAGGACGCGCCCGTAGTACGAGGCGAAGCGAATCGTTATGCTGTTGTTAATAGTGGACTGGTGCTCGCCAAGGAACAGCACGGTATCCCCCACCAGCAGGGCCAGGTCGTTCTGTATCCCCATGAAGAACACGTCGGACAGCGTCTCGATCGTGACCTCGGTATCCGGAGGATAGTTTGTATCCATTATGGCGTTAACCAGCTCAAGGCCGCGCTCCCTGTCGTTGAACAGCGACGCGAAGAAACCGGCCTTGAAGGTACGCTTGAGGTCTGGCGATCCGCCAATCATGCCCGCTACCCCCTCGATGATATAATCATACCCGAATCCGCCGCCGCTGTCAATTATCGCGCCGGCGCGCGCGGCCATCCCATATCCGGAATGGCCGTACGCGCCTCTAGCCGCGCCTACTCG
This sequence comes from Oscillospiraceae bacterium, assembly GCA_031270865.1. GTDB lineage: Bacteria > Bacillota > Clostridia > Christensenellales > Aristaeellaceae > BNUH01. The sequence goes on along the minus strand of JAISWI010000041.1, from coordinate 15,701 downwards.
AACAGCCTTACATACTCATCGACCAACTCGTCGAACCAGTCCAGCGCGGAATCGACCGATTCCTTCCTGGACATGTCGATCCCCGCCAGCTTCAGCGCCTCTATGGGCGGAACGGAGCTGCCCGCGCTGAGGAACCTCATGTAGTCGTCGACCGCCGCCTGGCCCTCGCGAAGTATCCGCCGCGCGATGAACGCCGCCGCCGAAAACCCCGTCGCGTACTGATATACATAGAAATTCCGGTAGAAATGCGGGATCCGCGACCACTCCGCGTCAACGGCTTCGTCGATCACTGCCGCCGCGCCGTAATACCTCTCGTTGAGGCCGCGGTACAGCGCGGACAGGGCGTCATGGGTCAGCGGCTCGCCGCGCTCGGCCATCGCGTGGGTCTCTCGCTCAAACTCCGCGAACATCGTCTGCCGGAATACTGTCCCCCTGAAACTCTCCAGCAGTTCGCCCACGAGGAACCGTTTCGCCGCGGGATCGCTGTTCTTCCGCTGCAGGTCCATCGACAGCAGGATCTCGTTGACGGTGGACGCGACCTCCGCCACGAACATCGAGTAGTCGGACTTGGGAAACGGCTGGGTTGAGTTGGTGTAATATGAATGCATCAGATGTCCCAGCTCGTGCGCCAGGGTGGATACGCTGTCGAACTCCTCAACATAGTTATGTAATATGTATGGATGCGTGTCGTACGCTCCCCATGAGTACGCGCCGGAGGTCTTGCCCGCGTTCTCGTATACGTCGATCCACCGCTCGTCGATCGACCGCCTTACCGCGTCGGTGTAGGGCTTGCCCAGCGGGGCAAGTCCGTCCAGCACGATCTCGCGCGCCTGCGGGTACGTCGCGTTAAGCTGGAAACCCTCCTCGGCGTTGACATACATGTCGTATATGCGCAATTCATCCAAACCCAGCAGTTTCTTTCGAGCGTCTAGCAGCTTCGCCAGCGCCGGGATGTGCGCGTGTACAGCTTCTACAAGGCCGTCGTATACCGATACGGGTATGTCGTTTGGCGCGAGCGACGCGGCCAGCGAGCTTTCGTACTTGTGGACCTTCGCGTTAAAGATGTCGCCCTTCACGCTGGCGGCGTAGGCCGCGCCGATCGTGTTGGCGTACTTCTTGTACGTGCCGTGCAGTCCCTCGAACGCCTCGCGCCTGACGCGCCGGTCGCGGGAGTTGATCAGCTGGTAATACCGCCCGTGCGTGATCTCAACGGGATTCCCGTTCTCGTCGTTGATGACGGGGAACTTCATGTCCGCGTCGCTAAGCATGTCGAATATTGTGGATGGCGCGGCCCGCATCTCGCCGGCCATCGCGACTACGCGTTCCTGCTCCGGGCTTAGCGTATGTTCGCGTTCCCGCAGCAGTATCCTCAGCCCCTCGTCGTAATCCCTGAACGCCGGGTCGGCCATGTACGATTCAAGCGAACCGTCCGGCAAGGCCAGCAGCGCGGGGCGAAGCGGCGCCTCGATAGCGCCGGCCTCAACCTCCAGCGCCTCCATCCGCTGTACGTATCCCTGGTACAGCGCGGCGCGGTTGTCCTCGTCGCGGCGCATGCGGGCATACGTGTACAGCTTGGCAAGCAGTTGATTGGACGCGGACGAGCGGTTCAGCGCGTCCAGCACGGCGGCGCGGAGTTTTGTCGGATCGGCTGGCGGGTCAGCCACTGTCCGCGCCGATTCCTCCAAACCGGGCAGCGACGCCTTCGCCTCCTGGAACGCGGCTTCCCACGCGCCGTTGGTCTCGAACATGTCTTCCAGCTTCCATTTCCATTGGGTTTCGATCTCGCTGCGCTCCAGTATCCTGGTTTCCTGCGGCATACGCGCTTCCTCCCTGTGTTATCATTACTTGCGGATCGCCCGCCGCGCCAGCTTCCTGCGGGCAGTCATGGCCAGCGTCCGCGCGGTCCGCGTCACACTCGCGCGGATCTCAGCCGCGCTGTCAGCGACCAGCAAGCCGACCGTCTTGCTACCCTCCTCCTGCGTGAGAGGCAGCAGCCCCAGTATCATTATGATCCTTAACATCCCAGATATCAAATAGATGAAGTGGTATCGCGTCATCGTCATACCCGCGATATGCCAGCCCAGCGCCTCAAGCCCGGGCAGGACGTTCTGCACCAGCATCCCGCCCAACGCGCTGCCAGTCGCGCTGCCGAACAGCTGGGTTACGGCAAGGTATACCGATATATACATAGAACGATTTACGTCCGGCGCGGCGTTAAGGTACATGTTCTGCGCCCCAAGGTCGAACGCCGTGCTGAGCAATCCCGACGCTATGTTGGTAATAACTAATATCCAGTATACGTTCGGGCCAGTGAACAGCCACAACAGCGGGTATACCATCGTGAATAACCCGGTTAACTGCATCACGGGCTTGCTGCCGTGCGTGTCCATCCTCCTGCCCCACCACGATATTATGAATACCGTTATAACGTTGGGCAGGACTTGGTTGAGCAGCGTCACCAGCGTATACGACATACCGATAACTTCCAGCATGTATACGTTGTAGAACGGGGCGCAGACGTTCACCGCGAACCCCCAGTAAGTCATGATCAGCGTGAACTTGCGGAATTGCCTGTTACGCGCGACGGCAAGGAGCATCCGGCCCAGGTTCCCGCGCTTGCCGTCAGGCTTTCGCATCTTCGGCCAGTCGCATAGCGCGAATAACGCGATGTCCGCCCCGCCGAATACCCCCGCGATGACCAGCGCGATCGTGTATCCGGCGTAACCCGTCATTCGGTCAAGAAGCATGCTGACCAACAGTCCGGTCAGGATGCCGGCAACCAGACAGAATACCTGGCGTACGCCGAAATACCTCCCGCGTATGCGTATCGGGGCAAGGTCAGTCACCAGCGAGAAGAAACTGACCGATATAACGGCGTTCGACCCCGCGCATAGCGCGACAAAGACCATCGCCATCACGATGCGAAGCTGCGGCGCGTCCATCGGGATTACATAGGGGATCAGGCCAATGACGGCCCAGAGCAATCGCCCGGCTATGCCCGCGCGGAGCATCCATTCCCTGCGCCGCCCTGTGCGCTCGACTGCGTACGAGATGAGTATCTGCACGCTGTTGGCCGCCACAGGGATAGCCGCGAAGATGCCCAGCGCGGCAGCGTTGGCCTGGATTGAGCGCAGGAATCCCGTCCAGGCCGCGCCTGATGTAATGTTGGCGTTCACCGTGCCGAACGCCCCGGCTATGATGATAAGGTTCAGGCTCTTGCGAAGGGAATCGCTAAGGCCTGGGCTGTCAAACAGCGCGAGGCGCCGCCCGCGCCGCAGTTGTGGTTGGGCCATTTTTCTTCCTGCCTTGAATTATTACGGCATACTTGCTAAAACCGCCAGTTTATGGTAGACTGTCGTTATCCTCTGGCGACAGGGGATGATACAGTATACTGCATGGCCCGGCTTACCGCAAGGTTAAGCGTCAGGCCATTACGCCACCGCGAGGGGCTTGCGTCAGGTTGGTTAGGGGACAAAGGGGTAAACATCCGCGCGGGGTGCGGGGCAAAGCCCCGCCTCCCCCGGTCATGTTTTTTCTATACCTGTCCCGGAAGGCGCTTTTACTTTTCGGGCTTCGCCCTTTACGCTAGGTTGACGTTGGGTTGACGTGGGGTTGGGTACGCTGGGGCGCTGCCCCAGACCCCGCAAGGGGGTTTCACCCCCCTTGACCCCCTGACCAGCGTGACGCTGGACCCGTGTGGCCAGGGTAGATTGTTCCTCCATGCGCCTTCTTGGTGGACAAAACCTTCGTGGTGTGGTATCATGTCCCTACAACCGTTAAGGACGGAGGCGCAGCCTTGCCGCAGCCGCTAGCATCGTCCGCGCCGGATACGCGCGGCGACCGGATCCAGATGATACTCGCCGAACTCGCCCGGCTGTATCCCAATCCCCGCCCGGAGTTGGCCTTCGGCAGCCCTTACGAGCTCCTGACCGCTACCATGCTCGCGGCGCAGTGTACGGACAAACAGGTAAACCGCGTGACCCCCGCGCTGTTCGCCGCGTTCCCTACCCCGTTCGTCATGGCGGCCCAGGACCCGGCGGTCGTCGAGCCTTACATCCACGCTTGCGGCTTCTACCGCGCCAAAGCCCGCAACATCGTCCTGACTTGCCGCGCCCTCGTCGAACGTCACGGCGGCAGCGTCCCTTCCGACATGGACGCGCTAACCGCCCTGCCCGGCGTAGGCCGCAAAACGGCCAATGTTGTCCTTGCCAACGCGTTCGGCCTCGACGCTATCGCCGTCGACACCCACGTGTTGCGCGTATCCAACCTGCTCGGCCTCGCCCACGCTAAGACCCCTGACCAGACCGAGCGTCAGCTTATGGCCGCCATCCCCCAGCCTCTCTGGTCGGACGCGCACCACTGGCTGATATTCCATGGCCGCCGGGTCTGCCGCGCTCTCCGCCCTTGCTGTGACCGCTGTACCTTATCCGCTTGGTGCGAGTCTTGCCGGATATGATACTGGATCGGATCACCGCTCCGGCGGCTTTACGCGCCCTGACGCTGCTTGAGCGCCGCGCCCTGGCCTCCGAGCTGCGTCAAACCATTATCTCTACGGTCCAGCGCCAGGGCGGTCACCTTGCCAGCAACCTGGGCGTAGTCGAGCTAACGATCGCGCTGCACACCGTGATGAACCTGCCTTCCGATAAGTTGGTGTTTGACGTCGGCCACCAAGCCTACGCGCACAAACTGCTTACGGGACGGCAAAAAGGCTTTGAGCTCCTCCGGCAGGATGGCGGCGTAAGCGGTTTCCCACGCCGTGACGAGAGCGCCTATGACAGCTTCGGCACGGGCCACGCCTCCACCGCCGTATCCGCCGCGCTGGGGCTGGTCCGAGCCCGCGACCTTACTGGCGGTTCTCACAAAGTCGCGGCCATCGTAGGCGACGGCGCGATGACGGGCGGACTTACCTACGAAGCCTTGAACGACGCTGGCAAGCTGCGCTCCCAACTCCTTGTCGTCCTCAACGACAACGAGATGTCGATCGCCCGCAACACCGGCGCCCTCAACGAGCACCTGACCCGCCTCCGCGCCAGCGGCAAGTGGCTCGGCGCGAAGCGCGTGGTCAAGAGCGGGTTAACCTCCATCCCGCTGGCGGGCAAGCCCATGTCCGCAGCCTTGGAACGCCTGAAGACCCTGGTGCGCCGGGTAATGGTGCCGGGCGAACTCTTCGAGTCGCTGGGCTTCCGGTACCTTGGCCCTATCGATGGCCACGACCTGGAATCCCTGACGGACATACTGGCCAAGGCGCTCCGCGCGAACCTCCCGACTATACTGCACGTGGTCACCCGCAAGGGCAAGGGCTCGCCCGAGGCCGAGGCCTCGCCCGAGCAATACCACGGCGTGTCGCGCCGCTCCCAGCGCCGGGCCTCTCCCGACGTGAGGCCGTCCGCTCCCGGCATGGACGTCCCTGAGGAAGGCAGCTGCTCCCGCGTAGTCGGCGACACTCTCACGGAGATCGCGGACCTTGATCCTGCGGTCGTCGCCATAACCGCCGCGATGCCTTCAGGCACGGGCCTTGACCGGTTCCAGAAGTGGCACCCGTCGCGGTTCTTCGACACCGCGATAGCGGAGGCGCACGCGGTCACGCTCGCGGCGGGCATGGCTGCCGGGAAGCTGAAGCCTGTTGTCGCGGTATACTCGACGTTCATCCAACGCGCGGCGGACTCGATCATCCACGACGTATGCCTGCAGAATCTCCCGGTGACAATGTTGGTTGACCACGCGGGGTTTGTCGCTGGCGACGGCCCGACGCATCAGGGCGTGTTCGACCTGAACATGCTCCGGGCCGTGCCCAACCTTACGATATGGACCCCTTCGGGCCTGGACGAACTGCGCGATATGCTGCGCGACGCCATCCCCGCCGCGCGGGGCCCGCTGCTGATCCGGTACCCGAAGTCGCTGCCGACGCGGGCGGGACCGCCGGACATCCGCGCTGATTCCCGGATAGCTATACTCGCCTTTGGCGCGTCGGTCTGTCCGGCGCGGCGGGCCGCCGCGATCCTTACTGACGAGGGCATAACGTCCTCGGCGGTCCCGGTGAGATCGGTCAAACCGCTGGACGGGGACGCGCTCCGCCAGCTTGCCGCGTCCGGCATGAGGCTCGTCACGGTCGAGGAGTGCCAACGCGCCGGGGGACTGGGCGGCGCGGTTGCCGAGTGGTGCCAGGATAACAGCATGCCCGCGCCGCTGTTGAGGCTGGGCATAGACGATCGCTTCCCGGAGGGATTCTCGCTGGATACGCTGCGTCGCGGTCTTACCGGCGCGGACATAGCCCGCGCGGTCCGCGAGGCGGTCCAACCATGAAACCCGCGTCCGAACGCGCCGACCTCGCGCTGGTCGCGGCGGGACTAGCCGACAGCCGCGAGAAGGCCCAGGCGCTGATATTGTCAGGCGGCGTTACGATGGATGGCCGTCGCGTCGCCAAACCGTCCGAGCGTGTCGGCGATTCATCCATGCTGGCGGTCGCCGCGCCGCCGCCTTATGTCAGCCGTGGCGGGATAAAGCTGGCCGCCGCGCTGGACGCGTTCAACGTCGATCCCGCCGGGATGGTCTGTATCGATGTAGGCGCGTCAACTGGCGGGTTCACGGACGCGCTGCTGCAGCGCGGCGCGGCGCGTGTGTACGCGGTCGACGTGGGTTACGGCCAGCTGGCGGATAAGGTGAGGCATGACCCGCGCGTCGTGGTGATGGAGCGAGTCAACGCGCGGACGCTTGCGCCGGATATGTTCGATCCCTTACCCGCGCTGGCCGTGATGGATGTGTCGTTCATATCGGTCCGCTTGATACTACCCGCCCTGCGCGGCGCGATGGGCCCGGCGGGGCGCGTCGTGACGCTGGTCAAGCCTCAATTCGAGGCTGGGCGGGACAAAGTGGGCAAGGGCGGCATCGTCCGCGACGCGAACGTCCATGCCGAGGTCCTGCGCGGGATCGCGGGCTTTGCTGAAGGTCACGGCTGGGTATCGGCGGGCGTGGTTGAGTCGCCGATAAAGGGTCAGACGGGCAACGTGGAGTTTCTGATGGATATAAGGTTCGCATGATATCGACGCTGGGGCTGTTGGTCAATCCCCACCGCGTCCTTGACCTGGAGCCCGCGCTGCGCAGGATCATCAGGCTGTGCGCCGACCGGGGCATGGGCGTCGTCGCGTCGCTGGACGCGCTGGGCGCCGTGCCGTGGATCGACGCGCTGCCGATGGATGGCGTGCTGGCGCGGTCCGACGCGCTGATGGTCGTCGGCGGCGACGGAACGATCCTCCACGCCGCGTCCCACGCAGCCAAGGCCGCGCTGCCGGTGCTGGGCGTGCACGCGGGGCATAAGGGGTTCCTGTCCGAGACGACACCGGGCGCGATGGAGAGCGTGTTGGACGCGCTTCGATCGGGCGATTACCATATAGAGTCCCGGATGATGTTATCGGCCGCGCTGGACGAGGCGGACGCTATCGCCCCATCCGACATGCCCTGCGAGCCGTGCTGCCTGCTCGCGCTGAACGACGTGGTCATCACGCGCGGCAGCTATGGCCGGATGATACGCGTGTCGGTCAGCATGGACTCAACCCCGATAGGCGGCTACGACGGCGACGGCCTGATCATCGCCAGCCCTACCGGATCGACGGGATACTCGTTGTCCACGGGCGGGCCGATCGTCAGTCCCGCGCTGCCGTGCATCCTCCTATCCCCGATCTGCCCGCACTCGCTGCAGTCGCGCCAGATCGTGCTGCCCGACGCCGCCGTGCTAACGCTGGACGCGCGGTGCCCAACGGAGGGCGGCGGGATGCTGATGACCGTGGACGGCCGCGCCCCGATCACGCTGGGCCGCTCCGCGCGGGTGACGGTCCGCCGGGCGCGGGAGTGTTTGCGGTTCATACGGTTAAGGCCGTTCCCGTTCTTCGAGCGGTTGCGGACGACGCTGTCCCAATGGAATATTTAGCGGTATTTTCCAAAAATACGCAACCCCTTTGGAGGATGTGGAATGACAAAGAAGAATCTGCGTCAGAACACGATCATGGAGGTAATCGCGGGCGAGGTCATCGACACGCAGGAACTGCTCACGGCGCGGCTGGTCGAGCGCGGCTTCCACGCTACGCAGGCCACCGTCTCGCGCGACATCAAGGAGATGCGGCTGATCAAGACGCCGCTGGAGTTCGGCGGGTCGCGCTACTCCGCGCCCAGCAGCGTGGCGGGCGATCTGGCCAGCTCCAGCGTATCCGAGCGGCTGCGCCGGATATTCGCGCAGAGCGCGTTGTCCTTCACCCAAGCGCAGAACCTGGTTGTGGTCAAGACGATGCCCGGCGCGGCGCAGACCGCGTGCGAGGCCGTCGACACGATGGGTATGCCCGAGATCGTGGGCACGCTGGGCGGCGACAACACTTTCATCATAATCGCCAGGGACAGCGCCGACGTCCCGCCGATACTGGAGCGCCTGCGCGTGATGCGCGGCGACGGCTTGGGGCGTGTCCGCCACAGGCGCGAGGCCCCGTCCGGTCCGGACGAGTGACGGTATGCTGCGCGAGATAACGATCCGCCGGATCGCGCTGATCGAGGAACTGACGATCGAGTGGCGCGGCGGGTTCCAGGTGATAACGGGCGAGACCGGCGCGGGCAAGTCCATCGTGATCGGCGCGTTGTCGTTCCTGCTGGGCGAGCCGACCGGACGGGATATCCTGCAAACGGGCGCGGCGCGAGGCGGCGTCCAGGCCGTGTTCGACGTGGCCAGGCTGCCCGGCGTGAGGGCCGCGCTGGCCGAGCGCGACCTGACGATAGACGACAACCTGCTCACGCTCTCGCGCGAGGTATTCTCCAATGGGCGCACGGTATGCCGCGCGGCGGGCGAGCCGCTGCCGCTGGCCGCGTTCCGGCGGATCACCGCGATGCTGGTTGACCTTCACGGCCAGCACGCGCATCAGGTACTGCTGGATCCCAGGAGCCACCTCGCGTTCCTGGACGACTTCGGGGACGAGGCGCATAAGGCCGACTTGGAGCGGCTAAGACTGCTGTGCCGGGCGTGGCGCGAGGCTAAGCGCGACCTGGACCAACTGCTGACCGACGCGCAGGAACGGGCCCGGCGGCTGGATATGCTGCGCTTCCAGCTGGCCGAGCTGACCGACGCGGACCTGGTCCCCGGCGAGGAACAGTCGCTTGAAGAGGAGCGCTCCCGCGCCAGGCACGCCGAAAAGATTCACGCCGCGCTTGCGAGGGCCGACGCGCTGCTGTCCGGCGGCGGGCGGTCCGGCGGGGCTATCTCACCGCTGAAACAGGCGTGCGCCCTGCTTGGCGGGATCGTGTCGTATGACCCGCGCGCCGCGGCGCTGGTCGAGCGGCTGGAGTCGCTGGGGTATGAGCTTGACGACGCCGCGGCTGAGCTGTCCCGGCTGGCCGAAGACGATCCGCTCGATCCCAAACAGGCCGACCGCGTGGAATCGCGCCTGGACCTGCTTCACTGCCTTATGCGCAAGTACGGCGCCACCAGCCGCGAGATGATCGAATACCGGGACCGCGTGTCCGGGGAATTGGAAGAAACGCTTGATACCGACACGCGGGCGGAACGGCTGCGCGAGGCGTTGGCGCAGCGTGAGCGCGAGTATCTCGCGCTTGCGACGCGGGTGTCCGGGACGCGCCGGACGCTCAGCCAGTCGTTCGCGCTGCGGATGACCGCCGAGCTTGCCCAGCTGGGCATGGAGCGGGCGCGGTTCGAGGTCGGGTTTGAGGATTCCGAGGACGCCGGATACCACGAGGACGGCATAGACCACGCGCAGTTCCGCATATCAGCGAACGCCGGGGAACCGCTCAAGCCGCTGTCGGGCGTGGCGTCCGGCGGTGAGCTTTCGCGCCTCATGCTGGCGATAAAGTCCATCGCGGCGGATCATTCCGGGGTGCCCGTGGTCATATTCGACGAGATCGACACGGGCATCAGCGGGCGAATGGCGCAGGCCGTGGCCGAGAAGATGGCGGCGATCGCGCGGCATTGCCAGGTGATATGCGTGACGCACCTGCCCCAGATCGCGGCGATGGCCGACGGCGCGTATCGCGTCGAGAAGTTCACGGACATCGTTGATGGCGGCGAACGCACGCGCTCTACGCTGACACGGCTGGATGAGGCGGAGCGCGTGGCGGAACTGGCCAGGATGCTGGGCGGGGCCGACCCCGAGAGCGAGACCAGCCGCCGCTACGCCAGGACGCTTATCAGGGACGCGCAGTCGCTCAAGAGGGTTGAGCGTCCGGCGCGGCGGCTGTCCGACGCCGTATGAGCCGCGAATAATTCATACAGGAGTGATGCCGATTGTTCAGCGCCGTCGCCGCCGCGCGTGAATACAGGTTCCCCGGCGGCTTCCATCCGCGTGGATGCGAGCAAGCCAAGGCGCTGACCTCGTCCGCGCCGCTGACGCCGTTCGCGCCGTCCGACCGCCTGATACTCCCGCTCTCCCAGCATATAGGAGCGCCCGGCGAACCGCTGGTAGCCAAGGGCGACCCGCTGGCCGTCGGGCAGGTGATCGCCTCGATTAAGGCGTATGTCTCCGCGCCCGTACACTCGTCGGTGTCAGGCACGGTTATCGATATCGCGCCGTGCATGCTGCCCAGCGGCGTGGCCGTCCCGTCCGTTATCGTCCAGAACGACTATGAGGACCGATGGGATCCATCCATCACGGCGGACGATTCGCCCGAGTCCCGGACCCCGGCGCGGCTGCGTGAGCGCATCCGAGAGGGCGGGCTGGTCGGCATGGGCGGCGCGGCGTTCCCGACAGCCGTCAAGCTGAACGTGCCGGAGGGTCACGCCGTCGATACCCTCCTGGTCAACGGCGTGGAGTGTGAGCCGTACCTCACCTGCGACCACCGCTCTATGCTGGAGCGCGCCGACGAGCTTATCGACGGCGCGACGCTCACGCGCGTCATACTGGGCGCGAAGCGCGTCATATTCGGCATCGAGACGAACAAACCAGACGCCATCAAGTCCGTCAGGGACGCCATCCAGCGCCGGAACATCCCCGAGTGTACCGTCGCCGAACTGCCGGTCCGATACCCGCAGGGCGGCGAGAAACAGTTGATATACGCCGCGACAGGGCGCAAGGTCCCCATCGGCTCGCTTCCGGTCTCCATCGGCGTGGTCGTGCTGAACGTCGCCACGACCATCCAGGTGTCGGTAACGCTGCGCACGGGCAAGCCGTTCATCGAGCGGGCGTTCACGGTGACCGGGCGCGTGCGCGAGCCCAGGAACCTCGTAGTCCGGCTGGGCACGCTGGTATCCGACCTGGTGGACGCGTGCGGCGGGCTCCAGCCCGACGCGGTGAAGCTGGTGCTGGGCGGGCCGATGATGGGCGTCGCGCTGAGCCGATTGCAGATTCCAGTCACTAAGGGCAGCTCTGGCGTGATCGCGCTGGGCGCGGAGGATGATATCCCCGACGAGTCGCCATGCATCCACTGCGGGCGGTGTACGCGCGTATGCCCGATGAAGCTGCAGACCACGATGATCGACATGTATGTCCGCAAACGCCGCTACGAGGCGGCCAAGGCCGCCGGGGTGATGAACTGCATCGAGTGCGGCGCGTGCGCGTACGTCTGTCCCGCGAAGCGCCAGCTTACCCAGATGTGCCGCGTGGGTAAGCGCATGGTGCCGCTATTGGTGAAATGAGGTAGTAGGGCAATGCAATCGATAACACTCAGGGGAGCGGCGGGGAGCTGGAACGCGTCGCCGTCGCCGCACCTGCGCGACAACGTTACCACGCGCGGGCTGATGCGCGATGTGTGCGTCGCGCTGCTGCCCGCGCTGGCGTGCGGCGTGTATTTCTTCGGGTGGCAGGCCTTGCGCGTGGTCATAGCGTGCGCGGTCTCCGCCGTCGCAAGCGAGTATATTTACCAGAAGCTGGCGAAGAAAACCGCGCGCGTCAACGATTTAAGCGCGTTGGTGACGGGGCTGCTGCTCGCGTGCAACCTGCCGCCGACCGCGCCGTGGTGGTTGTGCGCGGTCGGCGGCGCGGTCGCGATCGTGCTGATAAAGCAGATATACGGCGGTATCGGCCAGAACTTCTTCAACCCCGCGCTGGGCGCGCGAGCGATACTTATGATATCATGGGCAACCCAGATGACCACCGCGATGGCCGCCCAGCCCGGCGTTATGACGGGCGTGGACACGGTCGCCATCGCCACGCCGCTGGCCATGAAGTACGCGGACGCTTCGCCCGCGCCGTTCACGATCACCCAATTGTTCCTGGGGAATATACCGGGCATGCTAGGCGAAACGAGCAAGCTCGCGCTGCTGGCGGGGTTCGCGTACCTGCTGGCGCGGCGGGTCATCACCTGGCACATACCGGTTACATTCATCGGGACCGTGTTCATCCTGTTCACGATCAAGACTGGCGTTATATACGCTTTGGACGCGTCGGGCGCGGCTGAAAGCGCGCAACAAGCGTTATACCAGACGCTGTCGGGCGGATTGTTCCTCGGCGCGATATTCATGGCCACCGACTACGTCACCTCGCCCATCCACCCGTGGGGCAAGGCCGTGATGGGCTTTGGCTGCGGGTTGATATTGTTCGTGATACGCGCGTTCAACCCGGCGTACCCGGAGGGATGCTCGTTCGCTATACTGCTGATGAACCTGCTCACGCCGCTGATCAACCGCGTATTCAGGCCCCGGATGTTCGGCGAGCAGCCAGCTAAACCCAAGGAGGTGAAGGGCGGTGCGTGATATCGCCAACGCGGGCATTCGGTTATTGGTAATATCGCTGGTCGCCGCGCTGCTGCTGGCCGGAACCAACATGATCACGCGCGGCCCGATAGCGGAGCGCCAGCGCGATAACGCCGTCTCCGCGAGACAGGCGGTCATGCCCGAGGCGGATTCATTCGAGCCTGTCGAGTGGCCGGAGTTGACCGGGCTGGACGCGTTCCCGTCGCTGGCGGAGGCGTTCGAGGCGCGGCGCGGCGGGGAGGTCGTCGGGTATACGTTCCTGTTCACGCCGATGGGGTACAAGGCGGAGATACCCGTGTCGGTCGGGATCACGCTGCCGGATGGTACGGACAGTCCGGACGGGCCGGGGACCATCACGGGCGTCGCCATCGGCGACATATCGGAGACCAGCGGCCTGGGCTCACGGATCAAGGAGGACGCGTTCCTCTCGCAGTTCAGGGGCGTGGGCACGGACCGGCTGGACAGCGACGTGAACACGATCACGGGCGCGACAATCTCATCAGGGGCGGTGAAGGACGCGGTCAGGAACGCGGCGCTGGCGCTCAACGCGCTGCGCGAGGGCGCGGCGTCCCAAGACGGGGAGGAGTAAGGCATGGCGGTCAAACAGAGGGCGCCCGCTGGATTCATCATCAGGAACGGCATACTGGACGAGAACCCCACGTTCCGCCTGGTATTGGGGATGTGCCCAACGCTGGCAGTAACCACCGCCGCCATCAACGGCCTGGGAATGGGCGCGGCGACGACGTTCGTGCTGACGATGAGCAACCTGTTCATATCGCTGCTGCGCAAGCAGATTCCGGATAACATCCGCATCCCGGCGTTCGTCGTGGTGATCGCGTCGTTTACGACGATAGTGCAGCTGCTGATAAAGGCTTTCGTGCCCGCGCTGGACACCGCGCTGGGGATATTCATCCCGCTCATCGTGGTGAACTGTATAGTCTTCGCGCGGGCGGAGGCGTTCGCGTTCAAGAATACCGCGCGGGATTCGACATTGGACGGGCTGGGCATGGGGATTGGGTTCACGCTCGCGCTTACGATACTGTCCAGCGTCCGGGAGATACTGGGCGGCGGGACATGGTTCGGTCTGCGCGTGATGCCTGCGGGGTTCCAGCCGATGTCCATACTGACACAGCCGCCGGGAGGTTTCTTGACACTGGGGATCGTGCTCGCGCTGTTCAACCTGGTCGAGAAGAGGTACCTGCGCAAACTCACCGCGCCCAGGAATGACGCGGGATGCCACACCGCGTAAGGGGAGGAGCGAGCGATGAAAGAGATTTTGGTGATTGTTGTCAACGGCGTGCTGGTGCACAACTTCATCATGAACAGGTTTTTGGGATGCTGCCCGTTCCTGGGCGTGTCCAAGCAATTGGGGACAGCGGTCAGCATGGGCGTGGCCGTGACGTTCGTCATGACCCTCGCGTCGATGATTACATACCTGTTCAACACAATGCTGCTGGTTCCGCTTAACATGGAGTACCTGCAGGTTCTGGCGTTCATCGTGGTCATAGCCGCGTTGGTGCAGATAGTGGAGATGGCCCTGCGCAAGGTCAGCCCGCTGCTGTACAGGGCGCTGGGGGTATACCTGCCGCTCATTACGACGAATTGCGCCGTGCTGGGCGTGACGATATTGAATGTGACGAGCGGGTATAATCTGGTCCAGTCAGTGGTGAACGGGTTCGCGGGAGGAGCGGGGTTCATGCTGTCCATCGTGCTGTTTGCCGGGGTGCGCGAGAGGCTGGCGCTGGCCGACATGCCCGCGTGGATGGATGGATTCCCCGGCGCGTTGATTACGGCGGGACTGATGAGCGTAGCGTTCTTCGGGTTCGCGGGGATGGGTTGACGAGGTGATTATATGGAAATATTGATCGCTGGCGTGTCGCTGGGCGCGTTAGGACTGACGTTCGGTCTGCTGCTAGGGTACTTTAACAGGATATTCGCCGCGCCCGTGAGTGAGCAGGTGCTAGCGGTGAGGGAGGCGCTGCCCGGCGCGAACTGCGGCGGGTGCGGGTTCACGGGCTGCGACGCGTTCGCCGCCGCTGTGGTGGAGGGCGTGGCAAGCGTGTCGGGGTGTCCGGTTGGGGGGACAGCGGTCGCGCAGAGGATAGCCGGGATAATGGGGATGAGCGTTGAGACTGTCGATGAGATGCAGCGGAAAGTCGCGACAGTGGTATGCCGGGGTGGGACGAATTACTGCAGGCCTAAGTATAATTATCATGGCGTGAATGACTGCGTGGCGGCCGCGGCAGTCTCGGATGGGACGAAGTCTTGCCATTTTGCGTGTTTGGGGTTGGGGACATGCGCGACAGTCTGCGCTTTTGGCGCGATAAGGATCGACGAGCGGTATCAGCTGGTGGAGGTGGATAGGGAGAAGTGTACAGGATGCGGTAAGTGCGTGGGGATCTGTCCCAAGCATGTGCTGGATCTGCAACCGTTGAGGCAGCCAGTAAGGTTGCTGTGCCACGCGAATGAGCGGGGAAGGGTTATAACGGATAACTGTAAGGCGGGATGCTTTAGCTGCGGGAAGTGCGTTGAGGCGTGTAAGTTCGGAGCGATTGAAATGGTGGGAAACCTGCCTGTTATACACATGGAGAGGTGCAAGGCGTGCATGATGTGCGCGGAGGCGTGTCCGGTGGACGCGATATGGGCGGACTTCGCGAACAGGCTGGAGGCGGTGATCGATCCGGCGAAGTGTATTGGGTGCGGTTTGTGTAAGAGGGCGTGCCAGTTTGACGCTATTGTGGGTGAAAGGCGGCAGAAGCATGTAGTGACGAACGCCTGCGCTGGGTGCTCACAGTGTGTAGGGAAGTGTCCGAAACAGGCGATCAGCACAAGAACACGCCAGCATCTGCGCGACGAATACTCACAGATGGACGCGCCGGCGGTGTACTAATCATGGAGGAACAACCTACCCTGGCCACGAGGGTCCAGCGTCACGCTGGTCAGGGGGTCAAGGGGGGTGAAACCCCCTTGCGGGGTCTGGGGCAGCGCCCCAGCGCACCCAACCTCACGTCAACCCCGTAAAGGG
>JAISWI010000039.1 GCA_031270865.1 Oscillospiraceae bacterium | reverse complement strand
GGTTTCACCCCCCTTGACCCCCTGACCAGCGTGACGCTGGACCCTCGTGGCCAGGGTGGGTTGTTCCTCCATCAGTATAAAACAATCACTGCTAATGCTAGGCCACACAACAAAATCTTCGGACAATTCATCATTTCCGGCGCCTTGATGACGCGCCGCCCCCCGCTAGCATATCCATATCCCGTATCACCGCCTTACATAAACAAACGATGGGAGCATGGTTATGGAGCGAATCTGGATCACTGGCGCCGCTGACTTGGGGGCTATCGGCCACAACCCCGCCTTTCCGCCCAACGGCGACTACATCCTGGCCAGCGACGTTGCCATCAATACCCCCTGGGACCCCCTGCCCCCAGCCTCGGGCCTCAAACTCGACGGCGACGGACACCGCGTCGGCCCCCTCAGTATGCCGCTCTTCTGGTCCCTCGACGACGCCTCCATCCGCAACCTCACCCTCGACCTCAACATCAATACCCACGACACCCCCTCGCCCAACAACTACGGCGCGATCGCCGGCCTGACCCAAAGCGCCTACCGTTCCCTCGTCGAGAACTGTACCTCCTACGGCTCAGTCTCCGGCCACTTCGCCGTCGCCGGCCTGTGCGGTAACCTCAACGACTGCGACATGCTCGGCTGCGTCAACTACGCCTCGCTCCGCGTCGAAAGCTCCGAAGCCGGCGGCATCGCCGCCTTCGCCAACAACACTAACTTCTTCCACTGCCGCAACCATGGCCCCGTCTCCTCCAGCGACTGTGAAACCCGCTTCGGCCTGGGCGACCTTGGCGGCATCGTCGGAACCCTCTGGGCCACCTGGGACCGCCTTGAGTCCACTTACGCCATCGTCGACTGCTTCAACGACGGCGAGATCACTTCTTATCGCGCGGCTGGCGGGATCGTCGGCTTCCTTCGCGGCGGCGACAAGATCCAGCTGGAGATCCTCCGCTGCGTCAATCGCGGCCAGGTCCGCTGCAGCCTCCGCGCCCAGGAAGATCCCCTTGGCGGCGTCCTGTTCGGCGGCATTGTCGGCCAGGGCGTATCCTTCCGCCGCGTCCAGGACTGCCTCAACAGCGGTGATATCAGCGGCTGCGGCTCCATCGGCGGCATAATCGGCGAGGCCCGTCACCCCAAATGGGGCTGGCGCGGTTCCGCCGACCTCCCCCCGCCCGACTACAGCAACCGTGTCGACCGCTGCGAGAATCAGGGCAGCGTCCGCCTCTACCGTCCTTCCAGCAAGTCCGACGGCCTATCCCCTGACAACGCCGACGCTGAAAACTCCCCTTGCAAGGCTGGCGGGATCGCGGGCTCCCTTCTATTCATGGGCTGCGTCACCGGATGCGAGAACCATGGCGCGGTTTCGTCGGAGGCCGCGTACACCGGCGGTATAGTCGGGCTGGTCCGCACCGGATTGGTCGAGAAGTGCGAGAACAAGGCGCCCGTCACATCCTCTGGGCCTAGCTGCGGCGGCGTCGCGGGACGCGTGGACCGCGTCCTTGATCATGACGCTTACCCCATGCCCCAGGCCCGGAACATCGGCGCGGTCGAGTCCTGCGTAAACCGCGGGCCCGTGCGCTCTCAAGGCGGCCAGGCGGGTGGGGTAGTCGGGTCTCTGCTCAATGGTTCCGACGCGGTCGACTGCCGCAACTGCGCGGAGATCATTACCAATGGCGATTACGCGGGCGGGATTGTGGGCTACTGCGCTTCCAACGGCTCGATCGCCTGCGGCCATGTGGAGCAGAACCGCCAGACCGGGCCGGCGATCGCGGGGCGCGCCCATGTCCACCGGATACTGGGCGGGCGCGGCGACGCGGCGAGCGTCACCCTGGACAACAACGAGGCGGCCCAGGATACCATACTCACAGGCGACAACACTACGGACAGCGGCCTTATCTACGAGGCGCGGGTCGCGCGTCTGGATGATCCCCTGCTCAGCCCCGACGGGTTTCAGGGGGATACGGTGGTGTGCGGGCGCAGCAAGCGTTTGGGCTGTGACGGCTGTGTAGCCGACGCGGGCTAGACTATATGACGCGGCCAATCACCCCTCAGGCGCGGACCATGGACGATCCGACCCCCCCAAGCCAGGTTTACCTTACAAAAGCGAGGTCTTCCACACATCTCGCCTGGCTCTGGACCGGAACCGTTCAAGCCGCTCGGCACAAAAGACATTACCAATGACATTTACCAAAGACACTACCAACGATGTTTACCAAAGACATTACCAATGATATTTACCAATGACGCTTACCAAAGACCTTACATCACCGCTAAAGAGGATGGTTCCCGGCATACAAACGACGCGGTATCGAGTCACTGAAGCGTTGTACATTTTCACGGCTGACCGCCCGCGGCGCGTAACGCGGCGAGCGCGTACCACATACCCATATTAGGGAAGCGGGGGAACACCCCGCCGCGGGCGGCAGCCGTCTGGCGGACCAGACGCGGCACCCAACCAGGACGCGGAGCCGCGCGCGTCCCTCGCTAAAGAGAGCCCGCTCAGGCCCGGCCCCCCGGCCGAAAAACCATACTGGCCGGACGCGGGACGACGACAAAAATATCTGACAGGAAGGAAGTCAATTTATGGCACAGTCTTGCGGTTACTACAATAGCTATTATGGAAGCGGAAACCAGAGCGGTTGCGCGTGCAGCGTTTGCGGCGGAAGCCTCAACACGTCAGGCGGTTTCTATGGCTATGGCAATGAGAATTGCTGCGGCCAGGGCGGCATTCCGGCGGGCCCCGGCCTGTATGACAGCCGTTGCTTCATCCCGATCCCCGATTTCTGCCGTGGAGTCACCTTCGCGCCCGTCCCGTAACAATCCGCGCACTAAAGCTGAAATACATAGGGCCTCGGCGTCTGCCGGGGTCCTTTTCCGCGGCTGTCCAGCCGCGCGGCGGCAGCGCGCGACAGCTCCTAAAACCCTTGACAATCCCCGCGCGGACGGATAACATATAGGCGTATCCATATACACTTACAACCCCGACCGCGAGAGGAGAAAGTGAATGAAGAAACCCTTATCCATCCTGCTGGCCGCGCTGCTGGCGGCGGCGCTGGCGCCCACGATGGCGCTGGCCTCGTCGGAGACATACGAGCTGGCGCTGGTGACCGACCTGGGCACCATCGACGACCGCTCGTTCAACCAGGGCAGCTGGGAGGGCCTCGTCAAGTACGCCGGGGAGTTCGGCGTCACCCATAAGTATTACCAGCCCAAGGAACAGTCCGACGACGCCTACCTGGACAGCATCCAGCTGGCGGTCGAGGCCGGCGCGAAGCTGGTCGTCACGCCGGGCTACCTGTTCGAAACCCCGGTATTCATCGCGCAGGACATGTATCCGGACGTCAAGTTCGTGCTGATCGACGGCTATCCGCACAGCGCGGACTACTCCGAGTACCGCACCGAGGCCAACACCGTCGGCATCCAGTACGCGGAGGAGCAGTCCGGCTTCCTCGCGGGCTACGCGGTCGTCAAGGATGGCTTTACCAAGCTGGGTTTCATGGGCGGCATGGCTGTCCCGGCGGTCATACGCTTCGGCTACGGCTTCGTCCAGGGCGCGGAGTACGCGGCCAAGGAGCTGGGCGTGGAGGGCTTGACCATCAATTATAACTATACGGGCGTGTTCGCCGCGACGCCCGAGGCGCAGGCGCTGGCCGCGACATGGTATAACGACGGCGTCGAGGTCATCTTCGGCTGCGGCGGCAAGTTGGGCAACAGCGCGATGGCCGCCGCCGAAGCCGCGCCGGACAAGTGGGTAATCGGCGTGGACGTGGACCAGTCGGGCGAGTCCGAGCGCGTGATCACATCGGCGGCGAAGGCGCTGCGCGAGCTGGTCTACCAGTCGATCGACGCGGCGTACAAGGGCGAGTTCCCGGGCGGCGAGAGCCTGCTGGTGGGCGCGGACCGCGGCGGCGTGGAGCTTCCGATGGCGTCGAGCAGGTTCAGGACATTCTCACAGGCCGACTACGAGGCGATCTACGAAAAACTGGTCGCCAGGGAAATAACCCTCAAGACGGACACGGCCACAACCAACCCGGAGGACCTGTCCTCCGATTATGTCAAGGTAACTGTCGTCAAGTAACGGCGGCGCGGGGACGGTCCGGACAGGCCGTCCCCACGGTATGTTATATATGAATAATAACCACGACGGATTCATTATCGAGATGCTGGGCATCACCAAGGACTTCCCGGGCATCCGCGCGAACGACGGCATTACGCTCAGACTGCGGCGCGGCGAGATCCACGCGCTGCTGGGCGAGAACGGCGCGGGCAAGTCCACGCTGATGGGCGCGCTGTTCGGCCTGTATAAGCCGGACGAGGGCGTCATACTGAAAAACGGGAAGCCGGTAACGATATCAAGCCCCAACGCCGCCAACGCGCTGGGCATCGGCATGGCGCACCAGCATTTCAAGCTGGTGCATAATTTTACAGCGCTGGAGAACATCGTGATGGGCGTTGAGACGACGCGCATGGGCCTGCTGCGGACAGACCAGGCGCGGCGGCAGGTCATGGCGCTGTCGGAGCGGTACGGCCTTAAGATCGACCCGGACGCGCGGATTGAGGACTGCGCGGTCGGGACCCAGCAGCGCGTAGAGATACTCAAGATGCTATACCGCCAGAACGAAATACTGATATTCGACGAGCCTACGGCCGCGCTCACCCCGCGCGAGACCGGCGAGCTGGCGCGCGTAATGAAGGAGCTGGCCGCCGAGGGCAAGTCCATACTGTTCATCACGCATAAGCTGGGCGAGATCAAGCAGACGGCGCGGCGGTGCACCGTGCTGCGCAAGGGGCGCTCTGTCGGGACGCTGCTCGTGGCCGACACGTCTATCGAGACCCTGAGCGAGATGATGGTGGGGCGCAGGGTGGACCTCAACATCCAAAAATCCCCGGCGAGGCCCACGGCCAGCCCGCTTATCAGCGTCGAGCGGCTGACCGTCAGGTCAAAGCAGCGCCAGAAGCCGCTGCTCAACGATGTTTCCTTTGAAGTTCGCGGCGGGGAGATAGTCTGCGTCGCGGGCGTGGACGGGAACGGGCAGCGGGAGCTGGCCTACGCCCTGGCCGGACTCATCCCGGCGGACTCCGGGCGGATATTCCTGTGCGGCAAGGACGTCACGCGCATGACGGCGCGCTCGCGGAACACGCTGGGATTGTCCCACATCCCGGAGGACCGGCAGCGTTACGGGCTGGTGCTGGACTATACCCTGGAGGAGAACCTGGCGCTCAAGAGCTACTTCCGCCATCCGTTCCAGCGGCGCGGGTTCCTGTCGTTCACGGCGATGCGCGGCCACGCGGAGCGGCTGACGCGGGACTTTGACATAAGGGCCGCGCAAGGCCCGGTCACGCGGGCAAGGAATCTTTCGGGCGGGAACCAGCAAAAGGCGATCATCGCCCGCGAGATGAGCGAACTGCCCAACGCGCTGATAGCGGTCCAGCCCACGCGCGGGCTGGATGTCGGCGCGATCGAATACATACATAAGCGCCTGCTGGCCGAGAGGGACGCGGGCAAGGCGATTCTGCTCGTCACGCTGGATCTGGACGAGGCGCTCATTATGTCCGACAGGATTTATGTGATATACGAAGGCTCGCTCACCGCGTGTTTCGAGGGCGGCAAGGCCACCGCGCGGGAGCTGGGTCTGTACATGGCCGGGTCGGGGAATGTGGGTTGAGGCATGGATAAACGCGGACGGCTCTCCAAATTCGGCGCGGGGCTTACCAGCGCGGCGTCGTCGGCCATAGCGATACTGGTCGGGCTGGCCGTGGGCTTCATCATACTGCTGGCCACCAATCCCGGCCAGGCCGTCCGGGGGCTGGGCGTCATCGTCTCGGGCGGCTTCAACGGCGGCATGAAGGGCTTGGGCCAGGTGTTGTATTACGCCACGCCGCTGATACTGACGGGGCTTTCGGTGGGGTTCTGTTTCAAGACAGGCCTGTTCAACATCGGCTCGTCGGGCCAGCTGATCGTCGGCGCGTTCGCCGGGATATGGGTGGGCGCCAACGCCGCGCCGTGGATTCCAGCGCCGCTGCTGTGGCTGGCGGCGCTGCTGGCCGCGACGCTGGCGGGGGCGGCGTGGGGAGCGATACCCGGACTGTTCAAGTCGCTGCTCAACGTGCATGAGGTGATAGCGTGCATCATGTGCAACTATATCGGCATGTACGGCGTTAACTTCCTGATCAAGAATTCCAATGTGTACGACCCGCTCAAGAACCAGACCATCGACATGACCCGCGCCGCTATACCCAAGGCCGGGCTGGACAGGATATTCTTCAGCCTGAAGGGACGTTTCCTGGACGCGTCCAGCGTGAACGGCGGGATATTCATCGCGCTGGCGCTGGCCATAGCCACGAGCGTCGTACTCGACAGAACCGTATTCGGCTACGAGCTTAAGGCCTGCGGCCTGAACCGCTTCGCCAGCAGGTACGCGGGGATTAATGAGAAGCGCGGCATATTCCTCTCCCTGGCGATAGCTGGCGGGCTTTCCGGCGCGGCGGGCGGGCTGATGTACCTGGCCCCGGCGGGCGGACTGCGTATCAACGTCATAGAGACGCTGGCCGCGCAGGGGTTCAACGGCATTCCGGTCGCGCTGCTGGGGCTGTCCAACCCGATCGGGATTATATTCTCCGCGCTGTTCGTGGCGTACATCGAGCAGGGCGGCTACTACCTGCAGCGCCTGGAGTACATGCCGGAGATCATCAACATCATCATCGCGGTGATAATATACTTTTCAGCGTTCGCGCTGCTGATGCGGCAGGCTGTCGGCGCGGCGCGGTCGCGCCTTGCCAGGCGTTCCGGCAAACGCGCGCGCGGGCGGGAGGCTGGGCGGGCATGAGCGAATCAACCGGGGCGTGGCCAATAATCGTGTTCCTTATCCAGCAGATGTGGTATTTCTCGATCCCGCTGCTGATCGTCGCGCTGGGCGGAATGTTCTCGGAACGCTCGGGCGTGGTCAACATCGCGCTCGAGGGCATAATGGTTATAGGCGCGTTCACCTCGCTGTTCCTGATCAACCGCCTGCAGGATACCATGAGCGGGCAGGGGCTGCTGTGCCTCGCGCTGCTGGCCGCCGCGGTGTCGGGGACGCTGTTCACGCTGCCGCACGCCTACGCGTCGATCAACCTGCGCAGCGACCAGACGATCTCCGGGACCGCGCTCAACATGGCCGCGCCAGCAATCGCGATATACGTCGCGCGGACGTTCCAGGAGAACCATGTCCAGCAGGTAATGTTCAGGAACACGTTCCGCCTGGCCAGCGCGCCCATACTGGGGGACATACCGTTCGTGGGGCCGCTGCTGTTCCGCAACGCGTACCTGACGACCTACATCGGCTTCGCGATACTTATTGTGTCATACATAGTATTGTACAAGACGAGGTTCGGCCTGCGCCTGCGGGCGTGCGGCGAGCATCCGCAGGCGGCGGATTCGGTCGGGGTGAACGTATACCGGACGCGATACGCGGGCGTCTTGATATCGGGGGCGCTGGCCGGGATTGGCGGGCTGGTGTTCGTCATACCGACCTCGACAGACTTCAACGCCACGGTGTCCGGGTATGGGTTTCTGGCGCTGGCGGTGCTGATATTCGGGCAGTGGAGGCCTTTGAGGATATTCCTGGCCGCGCTGTTCTTCGGGCTGATGAAGACGATCGCCTCCGCTTACTCGGGCGTGCCCGCGCTCAAAACCCTGCCTATCCCCAGCGACATCTACAAGATGGCGCCGTATGCCGCCACGCTGGCCGCGCTGGCGCTCACCAGCAAGCGCTCGCAGGCCCCCCGCGCCAGCGGCGAGCCATATGATCAGGGCAGCCGGTGATCACGTCCCGCCGTAGGGTATGACGCGGTCGATGAGCCATGTCTCGCCGTCCGTCACGCCCACGAAGCCCACCGCGCTCACGCGCGCGATCCGTTGCGCCGCCAGCGACAGCGCGCCCCACTCCACCGGGGCCAGCCCCGGCACCGGATACCTCAGCCGCACGACCTGGTCGTATTCCCCCAGCGACGAGGCGAAGCGCTGCTGGTACGCGCCGCTGGACAGCAGCCGCGCCGCGCCGCTGTGGTCCTGCGCTAGCGTCAGTTCCAGCCACTCGCGGCTTATCTGGCTGGGCGAAGCCGCCTGCAATCTGGGCGAGACAGCCGCGGACACGTCGAACGCCCAGTCGATCGGGCGGCCCTGGATCGTCTGCAGCACCTCCGGCGGCTGATTCAACCGGCACATCACCGTGAACGCTCCCTCGCCGCCCTGACCCGTGACGGCGACCAGCGGCATCGTGGGATGGGGCTGGGTGCGCAGGCTCAACTCGCTGAACGGGCCCGCCACGGGCAGAACGGTATCGCCGCTCTCCTCGTATCCCACGCTAAGCGAGCCTTGGCGTTCCAGCAGCCGCAGCTGGCCCAAGGGGGTTTTCAGCTGGGCATGCGTGACAGTCTCTTCCGGCGCGTCGCCGCCCCGGAACTCCAGCTCCAGCAACCCGCCGGGCCACTGCACCGCGTACGCGTCGCCGCTGACGCCATCGACCAGCAGCCCGCCGCGCATCGACAGCCTCAGCGCCGCGCCGGATGAGTACGGGTCCAGCGGCCTGTACTCCACATAGACGACGCCGTCGCGGGCGAGCGGGATCCCGCCGCCGTCCGTCTCGCCGCAGAATCGGCCGTTGACATATAACAAGCCCGGCGGCGCCAGCACTTGCAGCATCGGATGCATACAGCGCACCTCGCTTTCGCGTTTGCCCAATTACCCTCACACATCTTTATGAAGGCAAGCCGTGCGTTAGAATTCTAATATCGCGCCCACGCGAATAGGAAAGGCGGCAATGTACAACAACATCACTCGAAGCCGCGCGTACCTGGACAACCTGACGGGCTTCATCCGGCGGACATACCCGGTCGACCCGACCGGCATCGCGCCGGCCAGACGCGGGTATTTCGGCGAGACATGGCGACTCGCCTCGCCGGACGGGGATTACTTCCTGAAGCTGAACTACTCCCCGCGCCGGGAGACGTACGCGAACAGCTTCCACGTCATAGAGCATATGCGCGGGCACGGCGCGGGCTTCGTGAGCGAGGTCGTCAAGGCGAGAGACGGATCGCTGTTCACGCGCTGGGACGACGCCGTGCTGGGCGTGTTCCGCTGGCTCGACGGCGAGACGGTCCAGGACGAGCGGACCAAGCGCGAGGAATACAGGATGCTCGCGAAGATATATACCATTCCGACGGAAGGGCTGTCTATCCGCGTCGAGGATTTCTCAACGCGGGCGCAGGCCGCGTACCTTGACCAATACGCGCGTTTGAGGCAAGACGGCCACGAGACCAGCGCCCGTATAATCAACCTGCTAGACTCGTATAAAGGGAAGTTTGACAGGCGCGGCGGGCGGCTGAGGCTGTTCTCCGAACGCTGCGCGGGCGATGTCGGCCCGCGGTTCATCACGCATGGCGACGCGGGCGGAAACATCATCGTCAACGGCGGCAGGTTCAGCCTCGTGGACTGGGACGATCCCGCGCTGGCGCCGCCGGAGCGCGACGCGTGGATGGGCGCGTTATGGTTTGACTGGGCCAGGGACGCGTGCGAAAGGGCGCTGCTGGACGCTGGCATCCCATACAAACTAAGGCGTGACAGGCTGGCTTACTACTGCTACCACTCGTTTTTCTGGTACCTTACCGAATACCTGGAGGCGTACTTCGTCCTTCGCGACGTGGGCAGGGACTGGGTGGAGACGCTGGGGACCTACTTCACCTGCTGGATCGAGGACGGGGTCCGGCTGGCGGATATGATAGAATAATCTTTATCTCACACCAAACACCTTCCTGACCCAATCCTTCACCCTGCCGCCCTTCGCCCCGCCCATCCTCCGCGCCGCAACCGCCGCGTCCAACGCGCCCTGCCGGTAGTCATGGCTGTCCGGATCCAGCCTGATCGCGGCGCGGAAGCTCTCGTGCGCCCCCGCCGGCTGCTTCAGCGCGAGCAGGATGCGCCCCTGCAGCCCGAACCACTCCGCGTCGCGCTCCGCCGCCCGCGCCAGTATGCGCAGCGCGGCGTCGTGCTGGCCGCGCCCGTGCAGCGACGCGGCGACCCGCTTCGCCTCGGGCATGGACTCATGCCCGCCGTCCGCGCTGTTCGCGGCGCGAAGGGCCTTCTCGTAGGCCAGGTTGATCTCGACGAGCTTCACCTGCGCGGTCTCGCGCTGGGCGGGGTCGACTATCACGTCGGGATGGTAGCGCTTAACCAGCGCGTGGTAAGCGCCGCGAATCTGCGCCGCGCTCGCGGTCGGGGACACGCCCAGCGTCGCGTACGGATTATCCATCAGGCCTCCCGGTCCGCAGCAGGCGGTTTGGTTATAATATATGCGTGATTGCGTCAGCATTATAACATCACGCCCTGCCATTGGCAAGGCGGCGCGGTTGACGCCGACGGCGCGGGGATGGTATAATCGAGTTGCCAAAGGAGGAAACGACCGTGCCCGACGAACCGCTGGACCTCAAACGCGCCTTCAAATCCAGTTTCTTCGCGTCCCTGTTCAACGACCAGGAGCGCGGCCTTGAGCTGGTCAACGCTATCCTGGATACCAACTATCCTCCCGATACCAAGGTGACCATCCAGACGCTGTCCGACGTGTTCTTCATGGGCATCCAGAACGACCTCGCGCTGCTGGCTGGCGACACCGTCCTGTTCCTGGGCGAGCACCAGTCCACGATCAACAGGAGCATACCCGTGCGGTTTATCTCATATTACGGGCGCGTCCTTGAGCGTATGGTCGAGCGCGACCGCACCTACATACCTGGCATAGTGGACTTACCCAAACCCGTGTTCATAGTCCTGTACAATGGGAAAGACCCGTATCCGGCCAAAAGCATCCTTAAGTTGTCCGATTCATATAAAAAATTAGGCGCCCATGTGGTATCTGAATCGTTCATCGAGCTTGCCGCGCTCGTCTACAACATCCACTCTCCCGAGAACGCGGACTTGCTGGGCAAGAGCCCGTACCTGTATGGGTATGTGGAGGTGGTGCGGCGCGGCCGCGAGTACCAGGCGCAGGGCATGACCGCGCTGGAGGCTGTGAAAAGAGCGATACAGGATTGCATCCAGGATGGTATAATTGCCGATTATTTGAAAAAACACGCCGCGGAGGTGGAGGGTATGCTGTCGGGTGAGTTCAACTGGGAGGACGCGCGGCGGGCCTTGCTGGCTTACGGCGAGGAGCGCGGCTTTCAGAAAGGCGCGCGCGAAGGGATGGCCAAGGGGGTTGAGAAGGGCGTTCAGGAGGGGATGGAGCGGGGGATGGAGCGGGGGATTGTAGTAGGGATGGAGCGGGGGATTGTAGTAGGGATGGAGCGGGGGATTGTAGCGGGGATGGAGAAAGAACGCCAGGCGCTGGCTCTCCGGCTTCGGGGATTGCCGCTTGATATAAGCGCGGTTGTCTCTATTACAGGATTGGGCGAGGATGAGATTCGTCAGCTGTGGTATCCCTTACCGGATAGTACGCCGGAGTTCCCGAATATCTGAAGGAGCGCGCTGCGGAGGTGGAAGGTATGCTGTCGGGTGAGTTCAACTGGGAGGACGCGCGGCGGGCCTTGCTGGCTTACGGCGAGGAGATCGGCTTTCAGAAAGGCATGCGCGAAGGGATGGCCAAGGGGGTTGAGAAGGGCGTTCAGGAGGGGATAGAGCGGGAGATTGAGCGGGAGATGGAACGGGGGATGGAGCGGGGGATTGAGCAAGAACGCCGGGCGATGGCTCTCCGGCTTCGGGGATATCCGCTTGATATGAGCGCGGTTGTCTATATTACAGGATTGGGCGAGGATGAGATTCGTCAGCTGTGGTATCACGTACCGGATAGCCCGCTGGAGTTCCCGAACATCTGAAGGAGCGCGCCTCGGAGGTGAAGGTATGAGTTTTACGGCTGTGACGCCCGGAGCCTCAAGGAGACTTTATGTCCAAATAACTGGTTAACTACACATGGGACAACGGGACCGCCGTTTGGATCGGACAAGCGGCGATATGCCCGGCCCGGTCCTGGAGTTTGATTCCATGAAAGCGCTGGTTGGGCGTGTCCGGCTTCCGGCTGGCGGCGCCCGGACTGCTTGCGCTTAACGGGCATTGCGGCCAGAATGTCGGCGTCAAGACAAAATCCCGCCTCACCGCGAATGCCATACGCGGCAAAGCGGGATAGAATAGACCACCGTTTCTAGACCAGTATCGGCTGAACCTGCTCGCCCAGGAACGCCATCGCCGCCGTCTCAGGGATGGATTCCATCCGCGCCACCAGCGAGGTAGGCTTCCCGATCGGGTCATCCTGCCCGAACGGAACAAAATAGATGTGCTTGCGCGAGAGGAGTATCCCGATATTCTGAGCGGCGGCGGCCAGTCCGTCGTTCGTGGAGACCGCTATCACCACCGGGCATCCGTTGCGCAGCGCGGACTTCACCGCCAGCAGCGCCGGGGTATCCGCGATGCCCCGCGCCAGCTTCGCCATGGAGTTGCCCGTGGCGGGGGCCATGATCAGCATATCAACCTTGCGCCCCGGGCCGATAGGCTCGACCTGCTGCAGCGTCGTCCACGGCTCACTGCCCGTGATACGTTTGAGATGGCCGGCCAGCTCGCCCGCCTTCATGAACCGCGTGTCCGACTGCGCCGACGCGTAAGACAATATCGGTTGGACAGCCGCTCCAGCGTCGGCCAGCGCCTGAACCGCCTTCAATACCCGCGCGAATGTGCAGAACGAACCCGTCATCGCGAACCCGATCCGTTTTCCCTTCAGTTCCGCTAAATTATTGTCCATTTTTCCGTTTCCTTTTTGATAATATCATACAATATACGGCCAGCCGCGTCCGGCGCGTACCGTCCCGGCACGCCGCTGTCGCGCCACGCGACCAGCCCGCGCTCATCCGCCGCCGTGAAGTCCACGCCCTCGCGCGTCAGGTCGGATACCAACGCGCCCGGCTTCATGCCAGCGATAACATACGTGTCGACCAGCATCGCCGGGGCGGTCTGGAACAATATATCGCACCGCTCCGCTTCGGCGGCCAACGCGCCGATGCCCACAGCCCGGCAGCCCTCGGCCTCCGCCCAAGCCCGCGCGTCTGGATGCCGGGCGCAGACCGTCACCCGCGCGTTCCACGCCATGAGCAGCCTGGCGAGACATCTGGCTATACGTCCATAACCAACAACGAGTACTTCCGAACCCTTTAACGCGCCGGGATACCTCGCCAGCGCGGACACGACCGCGCCCTCGGCGGTCAGGTACGCGTTGGCGATCGCGTAGGCCTCGATGTCGTTGGGGTTGACCAGCCTGCCGCCGCGCTCCGACACCACGCGGGACAGCGCGGCGTCCGGCGTTCCGCCCCACACGGTCCCCGACAGCGCCGGGGCGATCATCTCCGGCGTGATCCCCGGGTCCTCCTTCAGCAGCGGGGCGGGTACGCGCCCGCCGCGCTCCGCGACCGGGAACGGCAGCGCGACCGCGTGGTATGGCCCGCCGTCAGCGTCAGTCACGACAGACGCGCCCGCCACGCCGGGCAGCCCCATCACGTCAACCTGGTCCCCATTATCCACAGCGACCCCCGCCAGCGCCCGGGACCGCGTATCACCACCCACTACCAGCCATCGCATACCCGCGCCTCCCCTCTGGTATCAGGATATGCTCACGCCATATTAGGGTGAGGAATCGGCGGATGGGCGGAAAATTTAGGCCGCGCGAATAAAAACGCCATATATATGCAGGATTCCGGCGGAGAACGCGGAATCATTACCTGTGTTTAACCATTTATTGGTTAGGAAGGAGAATTCTGGATATGGCGTCTACGAAAACCAGGCTTCCGCTCATCGCGCTGGCGCTGGCCGCGCTCATGCTGGCCATGCCGCTCACGGCTGCCGCGCTGGAAGCTGTCCCGGCTGGCGGAACCCCGCTGGCCATCAGCGTCACCATCCCCGAAACCTTCGAGGGCGAGCTGAACGGCCGCGTACTGTTCATGCTCAACGACGCGGCCATGGACGAGGGCGAGCAGCTCTACGATTACCTGGACGTGACGGGTATTCCCGTGTTCGGCAAGACGGTCTACGGGCTGAGGGCCGGCGACACGATCGTGCTGGCATCCGACGACCCGGAGGTCTACGGTTACCCCATGCAGCTGGGCGAGGTCCCGGCGGACGAATACGCGGTCCAGGCGTTCTTCGTCAGGTACACGCGCTTTGACAGGAAGGGCGGCTCGCCGCCGATATACGCGATGGCCGACCATGGCGGCGGCGGAAGTTTCACGAATAATCCCTACAACCTGTACAGTGACGTCCAGGTTGTGAAGCTAGGGACCGACGCGGTGTCGCTGGAGCTGTCCAACGAGATCCCGCTGGGTTACGAGCTGGCGGAGGGCCAGGTCGATCAGCAGGGCAACTACGAGGATACCGATTTGGTAAAATTTATCAAGATAAAGAGCGAACTGCTGACGGACTTCTGGGGCCAGGACATGTATCTGGGCGCGAACATATTGCTGCCTAAAGATTATGATTCGACGAAGAAGTATCCCGTGTTGTACTACCAGGGGCACTTCCCGGGCGGGAACGCGCCGCTGAACTATGGCCGCACAGGTCGCGAGTCGTTCGAGGCGTTCAACGCGTACTGGGACGACGAGGCGCCGGAGATGATCGTGGTGACGTTCCGCGACGCGACGCCGTTCTACGACACATCCTACTCGGTCGATACCGCGAGCATGGGCCCGTATGGTGAGGCGATCACCACGGAACTGATCCCTTATATCGAAGAAACCTTCGGCGTGATCGCGGAGCCGTGGGCGCGGGCGCTGTCTGGCGGCTCGACCGGCGGCTGGGAAGCGCTGGCGATGCAGGTATTCTATCCGGACATGTTCGGCGGGACATGGCCGCTGTGTCCGGACGGCGTGGACTTCCACGCTTACCAGATCGTCAACCTCTATGAGGACGACAACGCGTATTACACCAAAAACGCCTGGACGAAGGTAGAGCGCCCGTCCGCGCGTGACACGAGCGGGAACATCCAGTGGACGATCAAGCAGGAGAACAACTATGAACGCGCCATCGGCGGCGACACGGATACCAGCCTGGGCCAGTGGTCGATCTGGGAGGCGGTATACTCCCCGCTGCGCGAGGACGGATACCCGGCGCGTGTATGGGATCCGCTGACCGGGGATATCGACAGCGAGGTAGTCGCGTACTGGTCAGAGCATTACGACCTCTCGCGGATACTGCGGGACAATTGGGCCGAGCTAGGCCCGAAGCTGATCGGCAAGCTCCACCTGCGCGGCGGCGACATGGACAACTACTACCTGAACCTTGCGCAGTACATCCTGGGCGACTGGCTGGAGACGACGACCGAACCATACTACGACGGCTACAGCAAGACTTTCCCGCGCGTGGGGCACTCGGGTAACATCACCAACCAGGAACTGCTGGAGGAGATCGCGGCGCACATGATCAAGTACGGGCCGCAGGAAGCGGCGGGGATACTCGGGCGGTGATCCGGGAATGGGGGGCGGCCTCGGCCGTCCCCCTTCTTTCAAAACACCCGTTGCGCCCCGGGAAAAACGTGATATAATAATATCGGCGGCGGTATAGACCGCGCCATATAACGATTATCCCATGGAAGGAGATGACACATGATGCGTGTATTTTTAGTTGAGAGGGTCTCCTCCGCGTAACTGAATAGCGGCGGGCGGCTGTTCGTCCGCCATGGGTAACCTTTCGGGAGTCACTGTCGGTCGGTGACGCGCCTAAGTTTGTTAGGCGCGGCAAGTTGACCGCGGTCCGCAGCCGCGAGGCTGCTCGGTCCGCGGTATTTTTATGTCCATTTTTAGGAAGCGGGACCCGGTCCCGCCCTTATGGGAGGATAACGTTGATCGATTTACGGGAGTATGGCCTGACGCCGGGGATGGCGTCCCATCTTGGCAAAGGGCGCGGCCCCGGCCCGGCGGAACCGATAGAACCGGCGCGGGTGACTGCGGCGCTGCGTGAGCGTTATGAGTTGATAACAGCAAGCGGCCCCGCGTTCGGCAGGCTGAAGGGCAGCGCGTTCTACGACGACGACCCGGGGATGTATCCAACCGTCGGCGACTTCGTCGAGCTGCAGGGGCAGCATGCCGCGATGGACGGCGACCGCGTGATCCTGCGGACGCTGCCGCGGTTCTCGCAGTTCGTCAGGCGGGCGAACAACACGCGCAAACGGTCTGATTACCAGAAGGTAACGCGCGAACAGGCGATCGCGGCGAACTTCGATACATGTTTCGTAGTAACATCCATGAATTGGGATTTGAGCGCCGCGCGGCTCGAGCGGTACATGTCGCAGGCATGGCAGAGCGGAGCGTCGCCCGTCGTTCTGCTCACCAAGGCCGACCTGGAGGATGATTATACAGGCATCGTTGAGTCCGTCCGGGACGCGGCGCTCGGGGTTGAGGTAATCGCGGTCAGCGCGGTAAGCGGGCTGGGCATGGACAGGACGCGCGAGATAATGCCGCCCGGCTCGACGGCGGTGTTGTTAGGCTCGTCGGGCGTGGGCAAGTCCAGTCTGGTCAACGCGCTGTCCGGCGGGGACGTGATGCGGGTCAACGCGATCCGCGAGGGCGACGACCGGGGACGGCACACCACCACCCACCGGCAGATGATCCGGCTGCCGTGGGGAGCTTTGGTCATCGACACGCCCGGCATGCGCGAGCTTGGGCTATGGGACGCCGAAGAGGGCCTGGACCTAACATTCCCCGACGTGGAGGCAGCGCTGGCGCGGGGGTGCAGGTTCTCCGACTGCCGGCATGAGCGCGAGCCTGGGTGCGCTGTTCGCGAGGCCATCGACTCCGGCGAGCTGGAAGCGGAGCGGTGGAATCGCTACGCCAACCTGCAAAGGGAGTCGCGCTTCGCGCGGGATAAGGCGGCGTACCTGCGCGATAAGTCGCGCAGGTGGAAGGAGATAGCGAAGTCCCTGAAGGATAGGTATTGAGCGGGGAGGGCGCGGCTTGCCAACATCGACGTCGTTTACGCGGCGGTCAACGCCGCAGGCGCGGCCGCGCCCCGTGTCCCTCCACGCCGAACCCTCGCGAAATAAATGATGAAAATCGCCAGCTTGAACCCGGACTACGCGTATGCTATACTGGAAGCATATTCGTTTAGAAACGCGGGGAATGATCGATGCATCGCATAGGCGTCCTGACCTCCGGCGGGGACGCGCCGGGCATGAACGCGGCCGTGGTATCCTGCGCGCGGTTCGCCGCGCTGTACGATATGGAACTGGTGGGCATCAAGCGCGGCTACAACGGCCTGCTGCGCAAGCGCAAGCGTATCGACGAGGACATGGAGATCCTCTCCCTTGATACCGTGCTGGACATTGCCGACCAACCGGGCACATACCTGCGCACCGCCCGCTGTATAGAGTTCCTGAACCCGGACGTGCGCGAGTTCGCGGTCAAGAACCTGCGCGAGATGAACATAGAGGGCCTGATCGTCATCGGCGGCGACGGCTCGTTCAACGGCGCGATGGCGCTTTGCAACCTGGGCATGCCGTGCATAGGCATACCCGGAACCATCGACAACGACCTGGCGTACACCGAGCGGTCGCTGGGCTACGACACCGCCGTCAACATCTGCGTGAACTCCATCAGGATGATCCGCGCCACGTCACGCTCCCACGACAGGGTCGCGGTGGTCGAGGTGATGGGCCGCAACTGCGGCGACATCGCGCTGCGCGCCGCCATGTGCACGGGCAGCGAGATACTGGTCGTGCCCGAACAAACATCTAATATTTACCAGATATCCGATAGGATAGAGCGGCTGATGCGCAACGGCGACACCCGCGCTACCGTGATCGTCGCGGAGGGCGTGTTCCAGAACCAATGCATGGAACCGTTCGACGCGTACGAGTACCTGAGCGCCCGCGACCCAGACTGGGGCAAGAAACATTCGCCCACCCAGCCGATGGACGCGCACACGCTGGCCAAGGCGCTGCGCTACATGGTGCCCGGGTGCGAGGCCCGCTCGACGGTGCTGGGGTATATACAGCGCGGCTCAGCGCCGTACGCGGAGGACGCGGCCTTCGCTTTCGAGTCTGGCGCGCTGGCCGTGAAGCTGCTCAAGGACGGGATACAGGAACAGGTGATCGGCGTGCGCAACGGCAAGGTGTTCTTCCTGCCGATACGCGAGGCGCTGAACCTGAAACCTAAGTTCGATAAGAATCTTTACGATTTAATAAACTCACTGTAGCGTTTTGGTGGAATCCGGTCAATGTTAAATGCTGTCGAGGCCGTCGAATCGGCGGCCTCGTGTCGATAACGTAAGCGTGGATCGTTATCTTTGTGGAATAATCTCCAGCCAGTACCCGTCCGGGTCCTCGATGAAGTAGATGCCCATCGCCTCGTTCTCGTAGCAGACGCAGCCCATCTCGCCGTGGAGTTTACGCGCCGCGTCGAAGTCGTCCACGACGAACGCGACGTGCGTCTCGTTCTCGCCCAGGTCGTATTTCTGCGGATGGCCGCTTAGCTGCGTCAGTTCCAGCAGGTAATCCGACTTCCCGTCGCCCATGAAGCGGATGACGAACCGCCCGTCAGGAGCGGCGTTTCGCCTGATCTCCTTCAGCCCGAGCGCCTTCCTGTAAAACGCGGTGGAGATATCGGCGTTGGCCACGTTGAGGTTAGTGTGCGCTATCCTGAATGTCACGAGCGTTTATCCTCCTTAGTAGGTTATGGGTGGTACTCTATACGTTCCGCGCGCGCGGGGCGCCGCCCGTGTCCCTTGCGGCCTCGATGGTCTCCCCGGGCTTGGTCAGCGGCACAACCAGTGTTCGCCGCTCGGCGTTCCTCCGCGCGAAGTCCATCGCCACGTCTGCCCGGCCCCAAAAGTGCGTTGGGAAGAACAGCGACGGCTGTATCCGCGATATGAAGTGCGCGGCCCCGGCGTCATACATCGCGCCCTGCCTGGGGTCGACCGGGAAGAACGCCATATCGACGCGAGAGCCGTATATGGGGCCCATCGCCGCGTAGAACGCCTGTTCCGCGCGCTCGATCTCACGGGGCGTGGACTCATCGCGCCAGTGCCACAGGTTCAGGTCCCCGGCGTGGAAGACGACCAGCCCGGCCTCATGCCAGTCTACCATGAACGACACGCCAAGGTCCGTAGACGCCCGCGCCGTGACGGTCAGTTCCGGGAATGCCCGCGTCTCGCCGGGGCTTAGCCGGTGCCCCGCCGGAGCGTCCGTTATGTCATACCCCAGTATGTAGCTGACGCTCTTGTGACCCATCCACTTGAATATGCCGCGCGAGTAATGGTCGCCGTGGCTGTGGCTGGCGAACGCGTAAACGCGCTCGAACGCGTCCAGCGCGTCCGGGGTGACATACCCGCCGGGGAACGGCAAGCCCGGCGCGGCGGGCAGGCCGGGGTCGTCCGGGTCGGGCCGCGCGTAATCGAATACCAGCGCCGTCCGCCCGCCGTATACGGCGAACGCGCTGTGCTCCAGGTAGGTCACGCGGATGTTCTGCTCCATAGTGTCCCCTCCCTTGGCATATTGTACACCCTTGCCGCCACTTGTCAACCCCGCCGGGGACACGCGCGGGCCGCGCCCCCCATTCCGGCGTGAAAAGCGGGGTATAAACAAGATTCGCGCTCCACATTACGAATGTTACGGAATCATGTAATATATATGACTGGGATGAACTTGTAAGGCACGATCGTTTAACAGACAAGGTCCCTTTTGTGTTAAAGGAGATAGCGTCCTATGCTGTTGAAACGCGCGGCCGCCGCGATGCTGGCCGTATGCGCGGTGTGCGCGGTTTGCCTGATATCCGGAACGACCGCGGCCTCGGCGCGGGGCGCGGCGTTCCTGTCGCCTGAGGCGTTGAACGCCCTGCGCCCGGAGTACGAGCGCTTCCTGGGCGCGGTGTCTGAAACCCTGATAGATAACGGCCTTCTCGCCGAAGAGGACAGGGATAAGTGGATAGCGTTCCACTTGGCCGATTTTGTCCAGAACGGCGGTTACGGCACGATCGCGGTCATGTACAACCCCGACCTGCTGATGAGCGTGGACTCGGACTCGCTGGCGCTCAGGCTGACAGCGTCGATAGGCGCTGGCGTGATGTATCTGGATACGCTAAGGGCGTTCACCCCGGGCGCGGTCAACCTGCCCGGGCTGCCGCTTGAGGCCGCGCTTGAGACCGAAACAGGCGAGCCGATATCCTGCGCGTACCGCTGGACCGCAACGGGCGGGGAACTGATGGTGTGGGACCGCGCCAGCGACTCCGCGCGGTCTGTCGGCTCGGAGTGGGTAGGCTCGGACCAGATACTCTACTGGAGCGAGGAGCCTCGGGCGGAGGCGGTCGCGCAGCTGGCGGTGGAGTTCATCTCGATGGAGAACGGCGAGTCGCTCGGGACGTACCGCGTGAACCTGGCCTCCAACGAAACGCGCTGGCGCGTAGTGGACGAGGACCCTTGAGGTTATTTATGGAACCGTTTATAATGAAACCGGCGTACAGGCACGGGCCGCAAACCCCGTGGGGAGGCTCGGCCCTGCGCGATATGTTCGGCAAGGATATCCCCGACGGGCGAACAGGCGAGGCGCTGGAGGTATCCGCGCTGCCCGGGCTGGAGAGCCGCGCCCCCGACGGCATAACGCTGCCCGAACTGGCCGCGCGGCATGGCGCGGCGCTCACCGGGACACGCGCCGCCGGGATATTCCCGCTGCTGCTGAAGCTGCTCGACGCGCGAGAGCGGCTGAGCGTCCAGGTCCATCCCGACAACGCCTACGCAGAGGAGCGCGAGGGCAAGCTGGGTAAGACCGAGGCCTGGCTGGTACTGAAGGCCGAGCCGGGCGCGAGGCTGGTATATGGGCTGGCGCCGGGCGTGGACGCCGGCAGGCTGCGCCGGGAACTGTCGCGGATGTTCGACCAGGGAGCGGCGGACAGGATCGAGGCGTGTTTCAACAACGTACCCGTCCATCCGGGCGACGTGTTCTACATCCCGGCGGGGACGGTCCACGCGATCGGCGCGGGCATCGTGTTATACGAGATCCAGCAGTCCAGCGACGTGACATACAGGCTGTGGGACGGCATGCGCCGCGACGCGAACGGGAACGCGCGCGAACTCCACATAGACCGCGCGTTGGACGTGATCAGGCCGTCGCCGGCAAGCGCGCCGCTGGCCGGGGTTACCCTGTCGGACGGCGCGAGCGCCCGGACTGTCTATATCGCGAACGAGCGCTTCGCGCTGGAGAGGCTGGCGGTCCGAGGCGCGGCTCCTCAGCGTGGCGACGCGGGGTCGTTCGCTATGCTGACCGCGCTGGGCGGCTGCAAGCTGGCGGGCGATGGGTTTGAGCTAAGCGTAAGGCCGGGCGACACGGCGTTTATCCCGGCGGACGCCCCGGCGTTCCATATACTGGGCGAACTGGACGTAATCAAGGCGTACGTCCCGGATCAGGACGCGCTGCGCGTGGAGCTGGGCGCGGACGCCGCGGGCGTGGCGGGCCTTGCGTAACGGAGGCGGCGGATGACTAAACCAATCTATGACGCGCTGGCGTTGACGCTCAGTTACCTGTTCATGGCGCTGGGCGTTGGTATCGCGCTGTGCGGCGCGGCCTGGGCGCGGTCGGAGCGCGGCCCGCGCGGGTCGGCGGCGGCCGCTTCCGGCGCGGAGGCTGTGGGCTACCTCCGGCTGTCCAGGGGCGTCAGCAAGCGCCTGTCGAAGAAGGAACTGTACTACGTCCCGGTCGAGGGCACGGTGGGCAGCGGCAGGGCCTGCGATGTGCAGCTGCCTTCGGCTGAGGTGCCGGGCAAGGCGGCGCGGCTGACGCTCACCCAGGCGGGCATGCTGCTCTCGCCTGTCGGCGGCGGCAGCGTGCGCGTCAACGGGGCGGACTACCGCGCGTCCGTGCTGCTGGATGAGGATACCCAGATCGAGTGGGGCAGCCTGGCCTTCCAGCTATACCTGTATGACGGCGCGAAGGAGCTGGCCGCCGCGCGGCCAACGCCCCCGTTAAGCGACGGCGTCGCCGAGCGTGAGGAGCCTTCGCCGCGCAGGTTGTTCAGGATAAAGCGCGGTTCGCCGCTGAACGCCGCCGCAGCCGATGATAAATACGAATCCGGCGGCCCGGACGATCCCGGCGAAGGCCCGGAAGAATCCGGCGGCCCGGATAACGACTGACCCCCCGGCACGAAAGGAGCGTCATATGGCGCGATGGGACATGCGCGAGCGGCTGGTTATCCTTGTGATGCTGTTCACCGCCGCGCTTGGGATGCTGGCGATGCTGCACGGTGAGCCTATCCCGGGCGATCCCGTGGTCTATACTGCCGACATGAACGCGCTGCTCATCACCGCCGGCATGCTCATCATGATACTGGTCGGCGCGTACGCGCTGCCCAAGCGCCTTGACGCCGACCCGCTGCTGATGACGATGATGAACTTTCTATGCGCGTTGGGGATATTCGTGCAGTACAGCATCAACCCGAACAGCGGGCTGTTCCACGCGGGGCTGTACGCCGTCGGCTCCGTGCTGATGGTCGCCGTCATGTCCGTGGCGCGGCGGGTCAAGACGTTCCGGCGGTGGTGGCTGTGGATAGTTGCGGCGGCGGCTGTGCTGCTGATAATACCGCTGTTCAGAACGGTGAACAACGCGCACGCGCATATTCCCATCCAGCGCAACGGCGACGGCCTGATCACGATGACCATCCAGCCCAGCGAGGCCGTCAAGATCATATTCATCGTGACGCTGGCCGACATGCTCTCCGGGCACAGCTGGTGGCCGGACACCCTGGCGGCCGTGGGGTTCACGCTGTTATGCCTCGCGCTGCTGGTCGCGGAGGACGACCTGGGCACATGCGTGCTGTACGCCGCGACCGCGCTGCTGATGTTCTTCGCCGCGACTGGGAGCTTCTCGCTGCTGCTGACGGGCGTGGCCGGGGCCGGCGGGGCGGCGGCCGCCGTGTACAAGCACACGGACAAACTTAAGACGCGCGTGGCGCAGTGGCTCAACCCGTTCATGCGCGTACAGCTGGATAACGGCCAGATGGGGCTGAAGGGATACCAGATCGCCGAGTCGCTGATGGCGCTGGCGGCTGGCGGCGCGCACGGCCTGGGCTACGGCATCCGCGACACGTTCCGGTATGTCCCTGAATACTCGAACGACTTCGTGTTCACCGTCGTGTGTTCCCAGTTCGGGATAGTGTTCGCGCTGGCGGTGATGGCGGCGTATGTGGTTATCATATTCCGGGGGATGCGCGTGGCGGGGATGGCGCGGCGCAGGTTCCACGCGCTGATGGCCATCGGCGCGACCGCGCTGCTGGGCGCGCAGACGTTCGTGATCATCGGCGGCGTTATCAACATGTTCCCGCTTACGGGGGTGACGATGCCGTTCGTCAGCCAGGGCGGGTCGTCCATGCTCTCGTGCATGGCGCTGATTGGGATACTCCAGGGCGCGCATGCCCGCGCCGGGCAGGACGCGCGCGAGGCGCGGGCGCTGGTTGAGCCAGACGGCGGCCATGCCTCGGACGCCGGCGCGGGATGGGAGGCGCGGGTATGAAGCGCGTAAGACGCTCCGCGAGATTCCTTACCGCGCTGTTCGCCGTAATGTACCTGTGCCTGGGGATATTCTTCGCCTACAACGTGACGGTGTACTCGGACCGCTGGTTCGCCGATCCCGCCAACCCGAACATCATGCACACCGACGGGGTTATACCAGGCTCGGTATTCGATAAAAACGGCATCACGCTGGCCCGCTCCGTGGAATCGGGGGATGGCGGGTACACGCGCGTATACGCGGACAGCGCGGACACGCGCCGCGCCGTATCCCAGCTGCTGGGCGACACGCGCGGCCAGGTCGCGAACGGCGTGGAGTCGTTCATGGCCGCGTACCTGCTGGGATACCGCGCGGGGCTGACGACGCGCCTTACCCAGCTGTTCAGCGGCGAGCCTCGGCGCGGCGACAACATCCGCCTGACCATCGACGCGATGCTGTGCGTATACGCGGCGAAACGCTTCCCCTCGGGCAAGTCGGGCGCGGTGGTGGTGCTCAACTATAAGACGGGCGAGATACTGGCGATGGTCTCTCTGCCCAACTACGATCCAGCCAGCGATAAACATGACGCCGGCTCATACTACAACCGCGCGACGAACGTGCTCTACCCGCCAGGCTCGCTGTTCAAGCTGGTGACATACGCCGCGGCGCTCAAGGAGATCGACGGCGTGTCCTCGCGGACGTTCGATTGTGACGGGCGGTTCACCGTCGACCAGCTTTCGGTCGTGGAGGCGAACGGTCTCAAGCATGGATCGCTTACCCTTCGCCGCGCGTTGGAACAGAGCTGTAACACCACGTTCGCGCGTCTCGCGCTGGAGATGGGCTACGCGGCGATAGAACGCCAGGCGCGGGCGTTCGGGTTCAATGAAACCGTGCTGTTCCGTGATCTGGTGGTCAAGGACAGCAAGTACCCGACGACCTCCCAGACCCTCGACGACCTGGCGCAGTCCGCTTACGGGCAGGGGCGCGTCGAAGCCACGCCGCTGGAGATGGCGCTTGTGGCGGCGGCTATCGCCAACAACGGCACGATGATGGAACCAAAACTGTTGGACCGCGCCAGCCCGACGGAGACCGGCGGCCTGCCCGTCGGCTCGTCGGTATACCGCAAGGCGCTGGACGACTCACGCGCGTTGATAATCAAGGAGGCGATGGTGGCGGCGGTGCAGGCCGGGACTGCCTCGGGCGCGGCGATAGAGGGCTACAGGGTCGGCGGCAAGACGGGCAGCGCTGAGGTCTCGTCGGACAAGAAGGTGCCCACGCACGCGTGGTTCACGGGATTCATAGACGATCCAGAGCACCCGCTGGCCATATGCGTACTGGTGGAGGGCGGCGGCTCAGGCTCGTCGGTGGCGGCTCCGCTCGCGCGGGACATACTGCGCGAGGCGATCCGGCTGAATGACTGACGCATGAAGGTTATTGGGCTGACCGGAGGGATAGCGACGGGCAAGAGCGTGTTCAGCTCGATGCTGCGCAAGCTGGGCGCGAACGTGATCGACGCCGACCAGATATCGCGCGGGCTGACCGCGCCGGGCGGCGCGGCTTTGCCGGACATACGCGGGAGGTTCGGCGGCGGGGTGTTCGGCGGCGACGGGAGGCTGGACCGCGCGGCGCTGGCCGGGATCGTGTTCGGGGATGAGATGGCCCGCCGCGCGTTGGAATCCATCATACACCCGCTGGTGATCATCGAGTCGCGCGCGGGGCTGGAATCGCTTCGGCAGGCCGGGGCGAAGGCCGCCGCGCTGGAGGCCCCGCTGCTGATAGAGGCGGGCATGGACGCGATGTGCGACGAGGTATGGCTGACATACGCGCCGGAACCGGTCCAGCTGGCGCGGCTGATGGAGCGCGACCACCTCACCAAAGAACAGGCCCGCGCGAGGATCGCCAGCCAAGCGCCGTTTTCCGATAAAGCCCGGGTTGCGGACTTGATACTGCCGATGGTCGGGTTGAGGGTGGGGATATGCGCGATGGCCTCGCGGCAGTGGGCGCGGGTCATTGAATCATAATTGTTATTGGGGATGATAGTTTGACGGAGTCCCGGGCGTATAAACCCAGACACGCGGCGAGGCCTGGCGGCGAGTATAATTACCCCGTCCCGGCAGCCAGGCCGCGCGTGAAGCGGCGGCGGCGCGGGCTGAGGACCGCGCTGTGCGCGATACTGGCGCTGGCGGTCGGCGCGGGAGCGTGGCTCGGGCTTATATGGCTGCCCGAGTACCGCGCGGAGCTAGCGGAGAAGATCCGCCGGGCGGAATGGGCCATGGAGGAGGCGCGGCACCCGTTCGCGTACCGCGGGCTGGTCGAGTCGGCGGCGTCGTCGCAGGGATTGGATCCCGCGCTGGTCGCGGCGGTGATACTCAATGAGAGCAGCTTCGACCCGAGGGCGGAGTCGCGGCTGGGGGCGCGGGGATTGATGCAGCTGATGCCCGACACGGCGGAATGGGTCGCGGGCAAGCTGAAGGAGCCGTTCGACCTGGACGCTCTGTATGACCCCGCGACCAACATCCGCTTCGGGTGCTGGTTCATGGGTTACCTGACGCGCAAGTTCGGCGGCGATCCGGTGAAAGTGGCGGCGGGGTACCACGCCGGCGGCGGGCAGGTGGAGGCGTGGCTGAACAACCCCGAGTATACCCAGGGCGGCGAGCTGACGGTGATTCCTTTCGGGGACACCGATCGATATGTGCGCAAGGTGATGAACGCGTATGAGGTGTACCAGAAACATTATTATCCCGAGCCGGAGGTTGTTCCAGCCGACGCCGGGGCCTGATACCCTGGGACGCGCGGGCGTCGCGGCGCGGGCTATGGCGGCGCGGGCTATGGCGGCCGCGCTGCTGGCGCTGGCGTTTATGTCGGCATCCGCGGCTGCTGGCGCGGTCGCCTCGTCGCTGGACATGGCGATGGTCTGTTCGCCCGACCTCAAGCTGAACCCGCTGACCTGCGTCGAGCGCGACCCCCAATCCATAATGGGGCTGGTATACGAGCCGCTGATATCGCTGGACGACAACCGCGCCCCGCAGCCGATGCTAGCGGAGAGTTGGGTGGAGATCGGCAGCGGCATTTGGGAATTCACGCTGCGCGAGGGCGTGATGTTCCATAACGGCAAGGAGATGACCTCGCGGGACGTCGTCGCCACGCTCAACGCGATCAACGAGCTGGCCGCCGACGGCCAGGGCATGTATATCCAAACCGCGCGCACGCTCAGCGACTGGGAGGCCAAGAGCGAGTATGTCGTGCGGGTGAAGGCGCGGCAGCCGGGATATATGACGCTGTACGCGATGGCGTTCCCCATACTCTCGGAGGGCGAGACGCTGCCCGACTGCCCGCCGGGGACAGGCCCCTTCCAGATCGACTTCTACCAGCCGGGCAGCCAGCTGCTGCTCGTCGCGAACCAGCGCTGGTGGCAGCGGGCCACGTCTATCCGCTCGGTCACGGCACACTGGTACGGCACGGACGCGGACGCGCTGACCGCGTTCCAGCTAGAGCAGGTGGACGCGCTGATGACCCGCTCGCTCCAGGCGACGCGGTATAAGGGCGTGGTCGGCAGCGCGGTCACCTCGCTGGACTACGCCACCCGCCAGCTGGAGGTGGTGCTGTATAACAACAGCGCGTCGATACTGAAGCAGGCCGAGACGCGCCAGGCGTTGAGTCTCGCTATCGACAGGGGCAGGCTGGCGCAGATAATCTACCAGAACATGGTCAGCCTGACCGACTCGATAGCGATGCCGCGATCCAATCTGTACAATTCGGACATGCGGTCGATCGCGTACAACCCCGAGGCGGCGAACCGCATGCTGGACGCGCTGGGTTACTCGTCGCGCAACGAGAACGGGTTCCGCGCCGACGCGGAGGGCAACGAACTGACGCTGCGGTTGTTCTACTATGACGAGCAGGGCAGCTCGCTTCGCCACGACGCGGCGTTCCAGATAAAGGACATGCTCGCGCAGGTGGGTGTCAACGCGAAGATTACTTATTACCTGTTCGACAACGGTAAGGCGAAGCTGGCCAGCGGCGACTTCGACCTGTTCCTGTGCGCTATAAACTTTGGCGTGGTGCCCGACCCGACGTTCATGCTGTCCACCTCGTCTGACAGCAACTACGCGCGGTACCGGGGCAAGGACATAGGCGAACTACTGAAATCCCTCACCCGCGCCCCGGACGAAGCGGCGTTCCGTGAGGCGTGGTACAGCGTCCAGGCGATGATGGCCAACGACATGCCGCTGCTGCCGCTGTACTGGCGCAACGGGATCCTGCTCACGCGCGGGGTATACCTCAACGCGCGGAACCTTAGGGAGTATGAGGTTCTAAGGTCGCTGGCGGAATCGAACAGGTGAGGGCGGGGGATTTAACCCCCTCACCCCTTGACCGCCCCGGCTGCCACGCCCTTGGTTATCTGGTTCCTGAACAGCGCGTAGAAGATAAGGATCGGTATCAGCGCGACGGTCAGCGACGTGAACAGCTTCCCGTAGTCGGAGCCTAGCGCCCCGGCGAACCGCCCTACCGCCGCCGGAATCGCCTTATACTTATCCCCGGCGGTCATCAGGTTCATCAGTATGAACTCGTTCCAGGTCCCGGTGAAGGTGATGATCGCCAGCGTCACCGAGACGGGGGCGCACATCGGGAACACGATGCTCACGAACGTCCTGAGGTACCGCGCCCCGTCTATCCGCGCGGACTCAAGCAGCTCGTCATGGATGCTCTTGGCGAAATCCGCGCACAGGTAGACGCCCATCGGCAATCCTAACCCGATATATGGGATAAGCACGCCCAGGCGCGTGTTATACAGCCCGGCGGCGTTCACCATCAGGAAGAGCGGGATCAGTATCGATTGGAGCGTGAGCAGTATGCCGACAATGAACAGGCCGTGCAGCAGCTTGGTTATCTTAAAGCGCAGCTTGGCGAACGCGAACCCCGCCATGTTTGCGAGCGCGACCACCGCCGCGACGGTGACGACCGAATATATCACGCTGTTCATAAAGAAATTGCTGAAACCAACCTGGTTCCAGACAAACTTGTAGTTGCCGACATACCAGTTTACCGGGAAGGATAGTTTGTTCGTGGTCATATATACCTGGCTGGTCTTGAACGACTGGAGCACAAGCCAGAAGATCGGGTAAACCGTCAATACGGTGAACGCGATCATTACAACATAGACCACTACCTTTGTAACAACGGAGATATTACGGTTATCCATGCCTTAATCCACCTTTTCGGCGAAAATGCCGCCAACCCAGCGCGTTATCACTATCAGCACAACGCTGATAAGCACCATTACCGTAGAAATGGCGTTCGCGAGCGGGTAGTTCGGCGCCCCCTGGAACGCGGACAGGTACATATACAGCGAGAGCACCCGCGTCTGGCCGGCGGGACCGCCGCTGGTCATCGCGTAGATCAGGTCGAATGTCTTCAATGAGCCTGAGATCGCCAGTATCGCGCTGGTGACGATCACCCCGGACAGCGCGGGCAGGATGATATGCAGCAGTATCCGTCCCTCCTTCGCTCCGTCGATCCGCGCGGCCTCGATGACCGCCGGGTCTATGCGCTGCATGTTGGCCAGGAATATAATCATGTAGAACCCGGTGAACATCCAGAGTATTACTATCAAAACGGGAGCCATCGGATTTGTGTTAATCGTAAAAACGGCGGCTGGATTAAATAACCGCCTTATCTCCATAAGAACTGAGTTCCTGCCATAGATAATAGCGTTAAAGAGCACGCCGATGATGATCGGTGATATCACGTTGGGCAGGTAGATCATGGTTTGGAACAGGCTGTTCCCGC
Source organism: Oscillospiraceae bacterium (assembly GCA_031270865.1). GTDB lineage: Bacteria > Bacillota > Clostridia > Christensenellales > Aristaeellaceae > BNUH01. The sequence continues at coordinate 2,173 of JAISWI010000039.1, read as the reverse complement.
GTTTTATCAGTTTCCTGGATAGGATATACGCCAGCATGAACCCAAGCGGTATCTGGCCGAATACCGAAACGCACACGATGAGCAGGTTGTTCGCCAGCGAGGTGTAGAAATTGCCCGAAGGCTCTGTAAACATCCATATGTAGCTCTTTAAGCCCACAAAGCTGATGTTCGGGTTTCCGAATATCCGCCCGCCATTATAGTTGGTAAGGCTTAAAAGCACGGAAAAAACGGTTGGGAAGGCCACAACCGTAAGGTAAATAATCACGGCGGGCAATACCAGCGCCGCGTATGAAAGTCTCTTCTCGCCCTTGATTGTCATGACGCCCCACCATCCATAACGCTGATTGGCGCTCGCCGCGCCGCTCGACGGGCCCTCCCCCACGGCTGTGGGGAAGGGCCGCGCCAGTCGGAAAGTATCCTGGTCTGGTTTATGCGGTATATGACGCGGCCAGACCTTCTTCAGTTTATTGGGCAGACTTCCAGGCCTCGAACGCGTCCTGAGCGCTCTGGGCGACCTGCTCCGGGGTCTGGATTCCCAGGCCAATGGCCTGCAGCCCATCGTTCAGCGGCGTGTACACGGGTCCTTCGAACGATCCGTCAATGACCACGGTCGACTTGTCGTACTCGCCGCCCAGGTTGGCTATGGCCACCTGCAGCGGTTCCAGCGTCAGGGTCGAGTAGTCGATGTCGGTCCGGGAGGGCGTGACGATCGCGCCAGTGCTGACCTGCCAGGTCTGGACTTCCTGACCGACAAGCCACTTCACCAGGTCCCAGGCGGCTTCCAGTTCGGGTGAGCCGTCCTCCAGGCTGGCGCTGATGCCCCAGCCGGTGCCCAATACGGCGGTGTTGGATTTGTTGAACTTGACGCCGGGGACATCAATGTCCGGGAAGACAGTGATGAGGAAATTTTCTTGCCTGGAGGGATCGATCACGGCTTCGCCAGTCGACGCGTCAGTGACGAACGCGCCTACGCGCCAGTCGCCGTCGATGTAGTAAGCGGCGGTGTTGGTACCGAAGAGGCCCGGGCCTTCGCCGTATCCAGTGGCGAGGGTGGACTGGTTCAACACGCCGTCGTCGTACATCTGCTTGATGAACGCTAGAGCGGCGACGAAGTCGGGATCGGTGAACTTAGCTTCGCCTGAGAGGATCTTCTGCTCCCAGCCCTCGCCGCAGAAGCGGCCGGCGACAAGCGAGAACAGGCAGGACTGCATGACCCAAGTGTCCTGGTTGGCCATAAGGATCGTGTCATACCCGGCGGCGGCCAGAACGGGAACCTGCGCGACCAGCTCGGAATAGGTTTGGGCTGGTTCCAGCCCGACGGCTTCAAGAACCTCCAGGTTGATAAAGAACGCGTTAGTAGCGGTGACGCCCTGCGGCAGGATAGCCTGGTATCCGCCGGCCTGGCTGGAGGGGTTGAGGACCAGCGGGATGTAGTAGTCGGCTAGCCCGTCGCGCTCGATCAGGGGTGTGAGGTCCTTGAGGAGTTTTTGGGTATGGAGGGTGGTAGAGCGGCCCGACGGCCAAGCGTAAAGGACATCCGGCAGGTTGCCAGAGGCGGCGTAGGCTTCGGTAGCCTGGTGGAATGGCTCGTTGAACTCGTCTTCCCTGACGAGTTTGATGTCAGGGCGCGCTTCCTCAAAGGCGTCGAAACTGACTTTGACGCCGTCGACGGTGTTGGCGTTGGTCATGTCCAAGTAGTTCAGGACATGGATCTCGACCTGTTCGTCAGCCAAGCCGGTCGGCGCGAAGGCGGCCAGCATGAGCGCGGCGAGGACGAGGGCAGCCAGGCGGTGGTGCTTCATTTCGAAATTCCCTCCGTTAGATGTTCTAGGATGTTTGACCGGTTACGGCTTAATAATAACCCCATAACAACCAACATGTCAAGCGGTCTTAGAAAATAAATAAAACGTTTTAGTAAAACAATTCCTAGGGAAATTGTACTGTATTTTTGTCAAAAGCAGACAACAAGGGGAGGGGATGTTGGAGTTGGCAGGCATGGAGGAACAACCTACCCTGGCCACGAGGGTCCAGCGTCACGCTGGTCAGGGGGTCAAGGGGGGTGAAACCCCCTTGCGGGGTGTGGGGCAGAGCCCCGCGTCCCCCGGCCGTAACCAACAAACCCCAGCCCCGCAGGGCAGAAACCAACTTTATGGGCTTCGCCCTTTGCGCGGAG
>JAISWI010000012.1 GCA_031270865.1 Oscillospiraceae bacterium | reverse complement strand
ATGATCGTGCTGAACCTCATTCTACCACTCGCTTCCTGTCAGGGATCGACAGCTCGATCACCGCGCCCGCGTCGTTGTACAGCTTCATGGGTATGCGCTTGCCGCTGAAGTACGACAGGCGCATGTATGTGTTCGCCAGCCCGATGTGTTCGGCTGCCTTCTCTTGGTCATATGTGACGCGGTCGTTGATCTCCTCGAAAGCCGCGTTGATCTGGCTTAAAGCCCGGTCGGAAAACCCCTGCCCGTTATCACGGATGGTTAAGCAGAACCAGCCGTCCGCGAAGACGCCCCGGATATCGATATGTATGGAGTGGATGCTGTAGTTGTAACCATGCTTGATGGTATTCTCAACGAGCGGCTGCAGTATCAGCCTGGGTATCGGCAGCGACCGCGCGTCGTCAGGTATGCCGATGTTATAGCTCAGCCTGCCCTCATACCGCGCCTTGACCAGGTTAAGGTAGCTGCGCGTATGGTCAAGCTCATCCATGATGGTCACCGCCGAGCTTTGCATGTTGGTGGAGTAGCGGAGCATCCGCGCCAGCTGGCTGCAGATGTCTACGATCTCCTCGTTATCGCTCTCCATGCCCTTGGCGCTGATGATGTTCAGCGTATTATAGATGAAGTGCGGGTTGATCTGCGCCTGGAGCGCGTTCAGCTGCGCGTGAAGCGTGGCCTGGCGCATATCAAGCTCGTTGTTCATAGACGCCCTCAGCCGCCGGGTAAGCTCGTTGAATACGCTTTCCAGCTCGCGTATCTCCAGGTCCTTGGGCGATGTAACCGTTGATGTCACGGCTGGGGCGTCCGGGCGCAGCATGTCGCTGGCCGAGATCGCCCGCACTTTCTTGGTCAGCCGCCTTATGGAGTTGGTCAGCCGGAACGAGAACAGCGCGATGAGTATGGCGGCGACAGCCAGGATGATCCCGCCGGTCGATATGTACCGCGTGATGAGGGCGCGGGCCAGCCGGTCCTGCACCGCGCTGTCCTGGCTGATATAAACCCTCAGCCCCAGCGTCTTGCTGTACGCGGCGACGACCGGCAGCCCCGCGCCGGTCGCTTGCGGGTCGCCGCTTATCCCATCGGCAATGATATCCGAAGCCCCGTCCGGCGAGCTATACAGTATGTCCCCGTTGTCGAACACGGCGCGCACCACAACGCCTTCCATGGCTGGGACGCTGAAGATGCGCTCAAGGTCGTCGGCGTGCGCGGTGACCTCCAGGTAACCGATGGTCCGCCCACGCCATACGGCGGCGCGTACGGCTGAGAACACCTCCACCCTGCCCGCGGTGTTCCACGGGTCATGGCGCAGCGGTATGATATGCGAGCGGTATACGTCCGACTCCACGCCAGCCAGCCATGTAAGCGAGGCGACGATCTCGCGCGCCTCGTCCGAAAGGCTCTGCGCCATGCCGGTGCTCTCGAACTGGTTGGACATAAATAGGCCGCTCCGGGTGAATAGGCTCACGCGGTAGAACCTTCTGTTAATCTGGCTGTTGAACAGATCCTGCGAGAGCATGGTCTGCGCGGAGACGACGTCGGCGTCGTCACCCTGCAGGCATAACTGGTGCATGGACTCCATGAACTGCGTGTTGGACGCCATGTTCTCAATCGCGAAGTTCATAGTCTGCACGTACTGCTCTATCTCGCTGACCATCTTCCTGCCGACGGCTGTCAGGTTATCGGCTATGCTGTCCCTTAGCGCCTTCATCTCAAGCTGGAGGAAGTAGATGGAGTTCGCGGTGACGGTGAACAGCGTCATCATTGAAAATAGCAGGATCAGCTTTGTGTTCATCCGCATCCCCATGTGGAGCCGCCTCCCTCCAGCGCCGTTCATCCCGCCCAACTATAGCACAAGCGCTTCCGGAAAGGAAGCGCGAGGCGGCCCGCTTAGTGGGCAGGGTATGATTTTCCTACCGGCAGTGTTTGATATTCCATTGTATTGAGGACCGCGCCGCCTTAGAATTAAGCTGTGCAATGGCAATTGCATTGAATACCGTCGTCAGGCGGAAGATCGGGAGGCAGCGGCGATGAAGCGGCGCGTCAGGTTAGTGGAACGGTTTCTTTCGTTATTATTGGTATTCCTCGCGGCAATCGCGCGCTTAAGCGCGGGTTCGCTAGCGTACAGCGGAAAGTCCGCGACGGCTTTCAGAGTCGCGGACAGGATCGTGGTCGACGGCAGCCTTGGCGAATGGAACAAGCAATCGCCCATACTGGTCGACCAAAAGGAACAGGTGATCCACGACGAGGGCCAGTGGACAGGCGCGGATGATTGCGGCGTGAAGGCTTACGTTATGTGGGATGAGGGCAGCGTCTACCTTGCGGCTGAAATAATGGACGACACGCCGTTCATGTACCGCGAGGGGTTTCCGCCCGATCTGGCGGACTCGCTCGTGCTGCATATCGGCGTAAACCCCGACGCCGATCCCGATCGGGCGGCATATGAGGCGGAGGACTTCCGCCTTACCATGGTCATCGACGATTATTACTTCAATACAGGTATCGACCGCGGTATGGTGGAAGACAAGAAAGGTTATGAGAGCAGGGGCGAAGACGGGGACGAGCAGGTCCTGGACGGCTACGAATGCGCCGTGGCCGAAATTGACGGCGGATACGTCTTTGAGTGCGTGATACCGCTGGGCAATTTCGCGAACGACCAGATTCCCGCGCTCATTCCCCAGGCCGGCATGTCCGTCGGCATGGAGATATCCATGTTTGACCTGGACTTCCCGTGCCCCGGCGTGGCGAACGCCCGTATCGCCTGGAGCGCGAACGCGGATATCGACGTCAACCCCGGGCTCTGGGGCTCGGTTACCTTTGCGGATTGAGGAGCGGCAAAGATGAAGAAAAAATTCCTGAAAGTTGTGGCTGCCGCTATTACCGCGCTGCTTGCCCTGCCGTCGGCGAACGCCATAGCCGCGAAGAACGCGAAGGTGGAATCGCTGGATACACAGGCCGCGCTGTCGGACACGACCGCAGGCGGTAAACTCAACATCTACCATTGGTGGACGGCGGGTGGCGAAAAGGAAGCGATTGAGGCTGCCATCGGCGGTTTCCTTGGGATGTATCCGTCGGTTGACCCGGTATCGAACGCCATACCGGGCGGCGCGGGCGGCGCGATGGTTATGAAGGTCAAGGTGCTGGCGTTATCGGGCAAGTCGCCCGAAACATTCCAAGCGCATCCCGGCATGGAGATACAGCCTTACCTCGAATCCGACATCCTGTTCGACCTAAGCGGTCTGTGGGAGTACGCCGGTCTTGAAGACAGGATGCTGGAAGGCGTCGCCGAGCTGTGCCAGGTCGATGGCAAATACTACATCGTGCCCATCGGCGCGCACAAGACCAACACCATCTTCTACAACAAACGGATGTTCGATGAGTATGGCGTTACCCCGCCTTCGGACGACGTCACATGGGAACAGCTTTGGGCTGTCTGCGACGAGCTGACGGCGAAACTGCCCGACGGCAAGTATCCCTTCGACCTGGGAGACCGCAAGGGCTGGCCGGCTACGCAGGCGTTCGAGTCCATCATGATGGGCGTCGACCCCCAAATCTATGAGGATTTCATCAATGGCCGCGCGACCGCCGCGCAGGTGCAAAGCGCGCTGGATATCTTCAAGAAGATGATGGAATACGTCGCGCCCGACCATACCGCCAGGCTGTGGTACGAGGCGGCGGGACGCGTCGTGGCCGGGGACTACGCCATGATGATGATGGGTACATGGATGCAGCCGTTCATGACCAACCAGGGTTGGGTATACGGCGAGGACTACGGCGTGTTCTCGGTTCCGGGCACGCAGGGATATTATGGGTTCTGCGTTGACGGGTTCGTCGTGCCCAACGACTCTGCGAGCGTCGAAAACGGATTGCGCTGGGTATACGCCATCAGCGATCCTGAGACGCAAACAGGCTTCACCAGGGCCAAGGAGTCCGTCTCGCCTTATAAAGACACGCCGGACGAGGTCTATTCGGAACTGGCGAAAGCCTTCAAGGATGAATTGGTCAACCCTGACACGGTCGTGTACCCCAGCTTCACGCATGGGACGGCGCTGCCATGGGCGGCGTCCACCGACCTGCACAGCCGTCTGTCGGATTTCACAACCAGCGCGGATCCCGATACCGCGCGGTATGCCAAGATGATCACCGAAGCGCTCAACGAGGCTGGTGTGGAAGGGGATTGGGACATTGTCAAGTAATAACAAAGTTCGGCTTTGCCGGATAATCTTGTGCGCGCGCATGATTGTATCCGCGCTGATACTCGCTGTTCCCGTAGGATTCGCGGGGGAAGGCCAAGCGGCCCCGGTCGCCGCGAGGGTGAAGGGGCTTATCGTAGTGGACGGTCTAACATTCAAGGACCTTAACGGCAGCGGCGGCCTTGACGCGTATGAAGACTGGCGGTTAACGCCCGGGGAACGCGCCGAGGACCTGCTCTCCCAAATGACCATCCGCGAGAAGGTTTCCCAGATGCAGCATCCCACCTTTGTGCCCAAGTCGGACGGCAGGATCCCCAGTTACCTGGAGAAATGGTCCCGCGATGAAAACGTCGGGTTCCTGCTGGTCCGCGAGCTGCCGGACGTGCGCAACGCCGCCGAGACCATGAACCAGATTCAGGAATGGTGCGAGGCTTCCCGGCTGGGCATCCCGGTTATCGTCAGCATGGATTCCGTCCACGGCGCGAGCTATGTTTACGGCGCGACCGTCACGCCACACAACCTGGGCCTGGCGGCCGCCCGCAACCCCGAATTGGTCAGGGAGCTTGCCGAAATCGCGCGGCTGGAGCACATAGCGATCGGCGCGCGCATGACACTCTCGCCCGAGGCGGATATCGCCACTGAGCCGCGCTGGGGACGCGTGATGGAAACCTTCGGCGAGGACGCCGACCTGGTGACCGAAATGGTAACCGCGCAGGTCATAGGGTTCCAGAACGGCGGCGACGGCCTCAACACCGGATCCATCATCGCGTGTATGAAGCACTTCCCGGGCGCGGGCCCGCAGATGGAAGGCATCGACATGGCCCCCATCGTCTCCAGCGAGGAATCCCTGCGGGAGCACCTGAAGCCTTACTATGCCGCCATCGGCGTCAACGTCGCCAGCGTCATGCCGTATTACAGCATACCCCTGGCGTTGGATACCACCGCCGCGCTGGGCAGCAAGGCCGCGCTGCAAGACTTGCTCCGTGATGAGATGGGCTTTGACGGCATCATCCAGACCGACTGGGGCATGATCTGGGGTATCCAGCAGAGCGCGTCTCTGTTCGGCGAGGGCGTTACGGAGGAAGAGGCCGTCGTCATCGGCGTCGCCGACGCGCGGGTGGATGGTATCGGCGGCGAGTCGATCCGGCTGATCGACCAGATGGCGGGGATGATCGAGGAAGGACTCATTCCTGTCGAGGGCATAGACGAGAGCTGCCTTCGTATCCTGAAGGCCAAGTTTGAGCTGGGGATCTTCGACGACCCGTATGTCGACGTGGAACGCGCCGTCGCCTACGTGGGCAATGACGACAACCAGGCGGTAAGTCTGCGAGCCGCGCTGGAGAGCATGACGCTCGTTAAGAACGATGGCATCCTGCCGCTTAAACCGGAAGGAAGGATCCTCGTCGCCGGGCTGCGCGCCGGGGACATGGATAGTCTGACCGGCGGATGGAGCAGCGCCCAGCCCGGCAAGACCATCGCGGAAGCGGTCGTCGGCCAGGCGGTCGGGGCGGAGGTCGTCTACGAAGCGGACGACGTCGAACGCATGGTTGAGCTGGCCAAAGGAAGCGACGCCGCGATCGTCGTGGTGGGCGAACCGTCCTACATGCATACGGGGCCATGGGGCACGGAATCGCTCGAGCTGACCGCGTCCCAGAAGCTGATGCTGGAATCGATAGAGGCGACCGGAGTTCCCGTCGTAACGGTCGTGATGATGGGCCGCCCGTACATCCTGACATGGTGCGATGAGAATACCGAGGCGATACTCATCGCGTATTACCCAGGCTCGCAGGGCGGCGAGGCCATCGCCAAGACGCTCTTCGGAGAGAACAACCCGCAGGGCAAGCTGCCTGTCCAGCTTCCAAGGAACATGGAGCAGGTCAGGGAGCAGTCAAGCGACCTGCCCTTTGACATCGAAGACCCGCTGTATGACTACGGTTTCGGCTTAAGTTATGCCGCGCGGTAGCGGGACGCGCATCCCGGCGGGTGGCGACGCGCGGTGTTCAATGATTCGCGGCGCGTTACCGTCCGCCCGTAAGGAGTGAGTGGATTGCCGGCGATCCGTAAGTTTGGCCAAAGGCATCCCATGTGGCCCATGGTTATCCCATTCGCGCTGCTCGTGTATTTCGTGTACGTGGGTATCGGCTGGAACCTGTGGGTATCGCTCGGCGACTGGAAGGGCATGGAGCCTAGCTACGCCTTCTCCGGCTTCGGCCAGTACGCCAAGATGTTCCGGAACGACACGTTTTGGATATCGTTTAAGAACACGCTGCTGCTGTTCGCGATCATCCCTATATGCGCCGCGCTGGGCCTGGGCCTGGCGGTCCTGATGGATAAGGGGCTTGCCGGGACGTCGGTGTTCCGAAACCTGTTCCTGCTGCCGTTCGCGCTGTCCTACGTGGTGACTGGCACCATATGGGCGTGGATGTACGAACCGTCCAACGGCATCCTGAACTCGCTGTTCAGGCTGGCGGGAATTGACTCGCTGGCCAGCAAGTGGACGACCAGCCAGGAGTCGGTGATGGTCTCCATAATACTGGCGCTGGTGTGGCAGTTCTCGGGATACGTGGCGGTTATTTTCCTTGGGGGCATCAAGTCCGTGCCTCAGAACCAGGTGAACGCCGCGAAAGTGGACGGCGCGTATACCCCGCGGATTTACGCAAAGCTGATCCTGCCGCAGCTCAAGGGCGCGTTGACAAGCTCTGTGACCATCATCGCGATGTTCGCCCTGCGCTCGTTCGACTTCATATGGCAGCTCACGGGCGGCGGCCCGGGTTACGCGTCGCACACGCTGCCGATCCTTATGTATAAGGAAACGTTCATGAAGTCAAACTTCGCTTACGGCGCGGCGCTGGGTAGCTTCATGCTCGCGCTTGTGCTGGCGTTGATCCTGCCCATAACGTACCGGGGAAAGGTTAGGAGGTGAGCGGAATGGAAACCGCGCTGGACGCCCGGCAAAAAACCGTTATGCCCCGGACGCCCTCGACCCAGAAGGCGCTCCACGCCGCGTACTACGCGCTGCTCATAGTGTACGCGCTGTTCTGCCTCCTGCCGCTGTGGGGCACGCTGACGACATCGTTGAAAACATCCCAGGCGGTCGAGACGACCAGCCCGCTGGCCATGCCTGGCTCGCCGGTGTTTGTCGGTTACCGCGGCGCGTTGGAAGAGCTGAAGACGCCGCTGCTCAACAGCCTGATTATCACGGCGGGCGGCGCGTTGGGTTCGGTCTTTCTAGGCTCTGTGTGCGCCTACGCGCTCACGAAGTTCCAGTTCAGGTTTCGCGGCCTGTTCTATCTGCTGCTGACAGTCGCGATCTACCTGCCCTACCAGGCGATACTTATACCGCTGTTCAGGACAATCAACGCCCTGAACCTGTATGACACGAAGGCTGGGCTAATCCTGCTGCACACGGTGTTCGGCATGCCCATGTGCGCTGTCATGTTCGCGGGTTTTTACGCGGAAGTGCCGGACTGCGTCGTCAAACAGGCGATGATCGACGGCAGCGGGCCTTGGCGGATATACCGCAAGGTCGTCGTCCCCAGCACAAAGATCGCGACGATGACCGTGCTGGTGTTCCAGTGCACTTCCATATGGAACGAGATGCTCTTCGCGCTGATATTCGGCGCGGCCGACGCCATGCCCGCGACCATCGCGCTGAACAACATGGCGGGAACCCTCGCCGCCGAGCGCAACGTCCAGATGGCCGGGTCTATATGGTTGGCGATGCCCGTGCTGGCGCTGTACATCATACTGGGCAAGTATCTGATACGCGGGTATATGGCGGGCTCCGTAACCGCGTCTTAAGGAGGAAGGACCATGGGGAAGAAATACATTTCATTTGCCGCCGCGCTGCTTATGCTGCCGCCGCTGTCTTCATGCGCCGCCGCGCCGCCTGAAACGCCGGCCCAACCCGCGCTTGGCGCCGACACCGCGGTGATTCTGGACGTCGGCGGTTTGAAGTTCAAGGATCTAAACAAGAACGGCTCGCTGGACGCTTATGAGGACTGGCGGCTGACACCGGAACAACGCGCTGACGACCTGCTTGGACAAATGACGGCCACTGAGAAGGCCGCGCAGATGGTCCACATGACGCTCGTCACCTTAAAGGAAAACTGGTTCCTTGAGCAGAACATTGGCTTCGCCCTGGCCTACACATACCTGTCCGAAAGCCCCGTCGAGGCCGCGAGGCGGGCCAACGAGATACAGGCGCTCAGCGAGCGGGCGCGGCTTGGCGTCCCGGCCATACTTAGCATGGATTCCGTTATAGGCGCGAGCTGGATAAACGGCGCGACCATCATGCCAGACCAGATTACTCTCGCGGCCTCGGGCGATCCGGGTATCGCGCGGGAACTCGCGGATATCCAGCGCAGGGAGATGCTTGCGATGGGCGTCAGGATGAGCCTGTCGCCCGTCGCGGATATCGCCACTGATCCGCGCTGGGGCAGGGTTCAGGAATGTTTCGGCGAGGACGCCGATACCGCCGCGCTGATGGTTGCGGCGGCGATCGAGGGCCTGCAGCATGGCGGCGGCCTGGGATTGGAATCAATCATCGCCTGCGTGAAACATTTCCCCGGCTCCGGGGCGCAGACGCTTGGGGTGGACGGCTCGCCGCTGGTGTTCGACGATGAGAGCTTCCAAGCGCATCTGGGGGTATTCAAGGCGGCGATCGAAGCGGGCGCGGCGGCCATCATGCCATATGGTTACAGCCAGGTCCCGTACCTTGGCGGCGACGCGGTGAACAACTACGCGCACGAGTCCTCAACGGTCATGACCGACCTGCTGCGCGGCGAGTTGGGCTATACAGGCCTGATACAGACCGACTGGGGCCTCAACCACCAGGTCGCGGCGCAGGCCGGGGCGGACATACTGGGAGGCGCGGGCCAGCGCGAGATCGCGAAGCTATCGGAGAACCTATCCGCGGATGTGTTGGACGACCGCGTCCGCCGTATCCTTATCGCCAAGTTTGAGCTGGGCATATTCGAAAACCCATATGTGGACGAGGAAGCCGCAGGGCTTACCGTCGGCGTTCGCGAGCATTATGAAGCCGCGCGGGACGCCGCGTCCAAGGCCATTACGCTGGTGAAGTATGAGAACGCCGCGCCGCTGGCGGGCCGGAAGCTGATCGTGGCCGGAACGCTGGCGGAGGACGCCGCCGCGCTCTCCAGCGGCTGGAAGTTCGCGGAGTATACCGGAACGAGCATCCTTGACGCGCTGACGGACAAAGCCGGGGCGGAGAATATCCAGTACATAGGCGGCGACTTGTCGAAGGTGGAAGCGTCATATCCGGAGGACGCGACGGCTATCGTCGTAGTGGGCGAGAAGAGCGGCACCCATGAGCCCAGTTGGGGCACGGCTACGCTGATCTTCCCCGACGAACAGGCCGATATGGTGAAAGCGCTTAAGGATTCCGGCATCCGCGTGGTGACTGTCGTCCTGATGAACCGCGCGTATGTCATGGGCGGGATCGCCGCTGACAGCGACTGCCTTGCGCTGGCGTACCGGCCAGGCACAATGGCTGGAGCGGAAGCGGTCGCCAACGCGCTCTTTGGGGAGACTCCCATCACGGGCAGGACGCCGTTCCAGATACCCGCCAATATGAATCAGGTGCTCCTGCAGAGGGAGGACTACGCCAAGGACATAACTGATCCGCTGTATGACTATGGCTTCGGCATCGACGTTCAAGCGTTCGGCGATTAAGGGATAGGAGGGAGGCGGCAGCGTGGCTTCCATAACGATTCGCGATGTGCGCGTTTCATACAACAAGCGCGGGAGTTATGCCCTAAAGGGGCTGGACCTCGACATAAAGGACGGCGAGTTCTGCGTATTCCTGGGGCCGTCCGGCTGCGGGAAGTCCACCGCCATGCACTGCATCGCCGGGCTGATCCATCCTGACACCGGCGAGATCAGGATCGGCGGTTCGGTGACGACCTCGGTCGAGCGGCGGGAGTTCGTTCCGCCGCAGGAGCGCAACATCGCCATGGTGTTCCAGGAATACGCCCTGTACCCTAACATGACGGCGCGCGGGAACATGTCCTTCGCGCTGGAAACGAAGAAGACTCCCAGGGACGAGGTCGCCCGCCAGGTCGACAAGACCGCGAGGATGCTGGGCATCGAATCCCTGCTGGACCGCAAGCCCGCCGAGCTGTCCGGCGGACAGCGGCAGCGCGTCGCGCTGGGCAGGGCGTTGGTCCGCAATCCCTCCGTATTCCTGCTGGACGAGCCGCTGGGTAACCTGGACGCGAAGCTGCGCGAGCAGGTGCGGTATGAGCTGAAGAAGATACAGACCCAGATGGGCGTGACGACGGTCTATGTCACCCACGACCAGACGGAAGCGATGACGATGGCCGACCACATCGTGTTGATGAAGGACGGCGAGATCGTGCAGCAAGGCGCTCCGACCGAGCTTTACGATCGTCCGAGCCACTTGTTCGTGGCGGGATTCCTGGGAACGCCCAGGATCAATATGTTCGACTGCGTGATACAGGCGCGTGACGGTTCGCTGCGCTTCAACGCGGGGGATTTCAGCATCCCCGCGCCCGAAAACATGGAGGACGCGCTGCGTCCTCTGCTTGGCCGTGAAGTCATTCTTGGCGCGCGGCCATCCGACCTGTCCATCGTGGAAAACGGGGAGGGCGATATACGCGGCGTGGTCGACGGCGTCGAGCCGCTGGGCGACGCGTATCTTGTTTATATTAACATAGGCAGCCGCGTGATCATCGTCAAGTCCGCCGGGGGAAGCGGCGCCTTAAGCGGCAGCCTTGCGTTGAAAGCCTCACCGGACAGGCTGCATGTATTCGATAAGGATACTGAAAAGCGGATCGGCGCGTGACAGCCGGAGCGTGGGCGAAAGGAGGCGGATAAGGTTTCAGTATGGCAGTCCGGTTAGCGCAATCATCTAAAGTCCCGTAGAAGAAAGGAGAAACATTCCATGAAGAAGCTCGTATCACTGGCGGTCATTATAACAATGACGCTCACGCTGGCTCCCGCGGCGGTTACGCTTGCGGAAGACCTGGGGCGTGACCTGGTCGTCATTACTGTCGAGGCTTCGGACGGGCAGGCCAAGCTCACCGCCGCCGAGAAAGCGATCATTGATGTTGACGGCCTCAAGTTCAAGGACCTGAACGCCAACGGCGCGTTGGACGTTTATGAGGACTGGCGGCAGGATATCGACTCCCGCGTGGATGATCTGCTGTCGCTGATGACGCTCGACGAGAAGATCGGCTTGCTGCATCACAACACGACGGGCGGCACGTTCACCTCCCTTTATCCCATAACAGAGGAATGGATGTGGAGCGACGAGGAGCGGATCGCTATCGATGGAACGGAGTATACCCCGATGTACCACTCCATCATAAGCGACTTTGTCACCACATACCTGCATAACGTCAACGGAACGCCCAAGGAGCAGCTGGACGAGAACAACACCATCCAGCAGATCGGCGAGCTAGGACGCCTCGGCATCCCGATCGCGCTCTCCTGCGACCGCTCATACAACACATGGGCGGGCATGGTGGACATGCCGCACTACGCGTTCGGCACCGCCCACGACGAGCAGCTGCTGTATGATTTAGTGGCGCAGTACGCCAAGGAAGAATACGCGCTGGGCTACCATGTGCCCTTCCACCCGTACGGCGTTGAGATCGGAAGCTGGTACGGCGACGAGGTGAACTACATAGCCAGGATGACCGGGATTGAGGTCAAGGCGTATGAGGAAAACGGCGTCAACGCCACTACCAAGCACTTCATCGCCCGGGGTGGGCGCAACAGCTACTCCAGCGCGGTCAGTCCGGCTAACCTGACCGACAGTTGGATGATCGGCTGGAAGGCGGCGGTCGACGCCGGCACAAGCTGGATCATGACCAACAACGGCACGGGCTTAACCCCAGGGGTTAACGTGTATTTCGATACCGTCACCATCGGTTACCTGCGTGATACGCTGGGCTATGAGGGCGTGATCGTCACCGACTGGCCGCTGTTCATGGCCTCGCCGACAGGCGCGGGCATTACAGCCGAAGGTAAGGATCTCTCACAGATGACCGCCGGCGAGTTGTATACCCAGATCCTCGAAACGGGCGTCGACCAGTTCGGCGGCTTCATCGTAAAGCATGGAACCGACACATCGGGCGTCAGCAATGACTTCGCCAGCGGCAGCGCGAACAGTTTCTCGCTGGTCAACTGGCCGGACACGCTGAAAGAATGCGTTGAGAACGGCACATGCGACATCGCGCTGATCGACCGTTCCGCCCGCCGGGTACTAAAGAACAAGTTCGATCTCGGCTTGTTTGAGAATCCGTACCGCTCGTGGGAGGACGCGCTCGAAGTGTTCGCCAGCGACGCGTACAAGGCGGAACAGTTTGAGCTCCTGACCATCGCGGACATCAACGCGGCGCGCGGCGACTATATCAACGAGCTGGATAAGCGCGTCCAGTATGAATCCGCCGTACTGCTGAAGAACGATAACGCTATCCTTCCCCTGTCCGAAGGCGCGAAGGTATTCGTGACTGGCTCCTCATCCAAGATATCCGCGCTTGACGCCGCCGCCATCTCCGCGTATGGCACGGTCGTTGAGAGCGCGGAGGAAGCCGACGTCGTCTTCATCCGCGCCACCGCCATTGACGACAACGTCGAGCTGATCATTGAGGACACTGTGGAAATCGGCAAGCCTATCATCCTTGCGCTTGAAGGCGGCAACGGCTCCTCGGAACCCGACGCGTTCACGGTGGAACACTGCGACGCGATACTGTTCCAAGTATACCGCGTGACGGCCGACCATGGCTCGTCGCTGGGCGACTTCTTCAGCTATACCACGCCAGAAGTGGAAGCTGAGATGCTCTTTGGCAAGGTTGAGCCTTCCGGCAGCCTGGTGTTTGAGATCGGGCGTTCGCAGGATGATACCCTGTTCAGCTTCGGCGACCTGCAGCTTGATGTCGGCGCAGACACGAGGACCCGCCTGTACATGGCGGCGGTCGTCCGCGCGAATCCCAACGCGCTGCTGCCAGCAAACCTCGGCGACGTGCTGTACCCCTACGGCTTCGGCATGGGTTACGGCCAGGAGGCCGACATCAGCCTCAATACCCTTATCGCCCCGCAGGTCGTGGCCACGGTCGAGCAGGAATCCATGTGGGGCGGCGCGCAAACCGTATCCAAGGCCGTCAACAAGGCGCAGAAGTCCGGCGCGCCGTTCGAAATCAGCTTCATCGCCGAGAACATAGGCGCGGACGGTTACACGGTGGTCGAGGCGCTGGACGGCGGCGCGGTCGTCGGTTCCAAGTTCGTGAGTGTCGAGGGCGGCTCGTTCATGGTCGTAACGTTGGAGGTCACGCTGGACGGCGTCGGCGAGCATGTCGTCACCGTCGGCGGCTTGAGCGCTGCCATAACCGTAGAGTAAGCCTTAACAGCCAAAAGGCGGTTAACCGCCGCCCTTTGGCTGTTACATCCCAAGTATCCGGGAGGGATAACCGTGGACGAAACGCCGCGCCTGCTCGATATACTGAAGGATATCAACGAAGACATAGACTTCGCCTCGCAGACCGCGCTGGTTGACGACGGTTTGCTCGACTCGTTCGACATCACCTCGATCATCGCGGCGCTCGACCAGGAGTTTGGCGTTCGTATCAAGACCGCGGACATCGAGCCGGACAACTTCAACAGCGTCCAGGCGATAATGGGGCTGGTCGCGCGTTGCAGGGAACAGCAATGACCAGGAATGTGCTGGAATGGCTGGAGGAGGCGGCGCTGGCAAACCCCGACGCTGTTGCTTTTGAGGACGACGCTGGCGCGATGACCTTTGCAGCTTTGCTGGGCCGCGCGAAGGAGATTGGCTCGTATATCGCCAGCCGCGCCAAGCCGCAAAGCGCGGTCGCGGTCTTCATGGACAAGAGCCCGGCATGCGTCTCCGCGATGCTGGGCGCGGTATTCGCCGGCTGTTTCTACACGCCTGTCGATCCGTCCATGCCCTGGAAGAGGATCGGGCTGACGCTCGACACGCTCAAACCCGCGTTCATCCTGGTTGGCGAGGCGCATAAAGACGCCGCGCCCGGCTTTGCCGCGTGGACGAGAAATGTCGCCGTCGCGGAAAGCATAGGACGCGGCGTTGATGATACAGTCCTGGAAAACATACGCCGCAACAGCATTGACGCGGACCTGCTGTACGTCCTGTTCACCAGCGGCTCAACCGGTTCGCCCAAGGGAGTGTCGATCACGCACCGCGCGGTAATCGATTTTGTCGAATGGGCGCGCGGGGCGTTGGGCATAGATTGCGCTTGCCGTTTCGGTAACCAGGCTCCGCTGTACTTCGATAATTCCGTGTTGGACGTGTATTGCGCTATCCGCGCCGGAGCCTATGTTCTGTTTATTCCATATAAGTATTTTTCATTCCCGGGCCGCCTTCTGGGATATATAGCGTCGCGCCAGGTTAACACAATCTTTTGGGTCCCGTCCGTACTGACCGCCGTGGCTAACTCCGGGGCGTTGGACACCCAACCACCCCTCGCGCTTCAGCGTGTGTATTTCTGTGGCGAGGTTATGCCCGCGAGGACGCTCAACGCGTGGCGCAAGGCGCTGCCGTCGGCGCGATGCGTCAACATGTACGGGCCTACGGAGATCACCGACGTATGTACATACTACGACGTTGACAGGGATTTCGCGGATGGCGAGGACCTTCCGATCGGCCGCGCTCGCGCGAACACGCGCGTCATGCTGGTCGACGGGGAGATATGCGTGACCGGAACATGCCTGTCCCCCGGTTACTACAACGCGCCCGAACTCACGCGGGCGGCGTTTGTCCAGAACCCGCTGCGG
This sequence comes from Oscillospiraceae bacterium, assembly GCA_031270865.1. GTDB lineage: Bacteria > Bacillota > Clostridia > Christensenellales > Aristaeellaceae > BNUH01. The sequence goes on along the minus strand of JAISWI010000012.1, from coordinate 35,404 downwards.
CCCGGAATCCATGAGGTGATGTACAAAACCGGCGACCTGGGCAGGTACAACGAGCGCGGCGAGCTAATGTTCTTGGGACGCGTGGACAGCCAGATTAAGCGCCGCGGCTTCCGTATTGAGCTGGGCGAGATAGAAGGGACGCTAATGGCGGCGGCCGGCGTTGAGGAGTGCTGCTGCTTTTTCGACGCCATTGGCGAAAAGATTATATGCGTATACGCGGGGACGGCAAATCAGAAAGAATTGAGGGCGCTGCTTAAGGAAAGGCTGCCCAAATACATGCTTCCGGATGATTACGCCCGCGTCGGTGTCCTGCCTAAAACAGGCAATGGCAAGGTAGACCGCGCAAGGATCAAGAGGGAATACGCGCGTGAGCGTCCTGTCGTTTGAGTTTTTGGTATTCCTGGCGGCGACGGTCGCGGTGTATTACGCCTTGCCGCTTCGTTTCCGCTGGATCGGCCTTCTTGCGGCAAGCCTGGCGTTTTACGCGGCGGCTGGCTGGCAGGGGCTGGCATACATGCTCTGCGCGGCTGGCGTGACGTGGCTCGGAGCGATTGCGGCGGGCAAGGGAAACAAATGGCTGCCAGCCGCCGCGCTTACGCTGGTGTTTGGAGCGTTCGTGTTCGTTAAATACTATGACGCGGCGTCGGCATGGCTGAACGGCATACTGCCTTCCTCTGGGAAGGAACCCCTTATACCGGAACTGAGGCTGATCGCGCCGCTGGGATTATCATACTTCACGCTGCAAAGCGCCGGATATGTCGTCGACGCGCGTAGGGGGAAGCTTCAGCCGGAGCGTAACCCTTTGAGGTACCTGCTGTTCGTTTCGTTCTTCCCGCAAATGACGCAAGGCCCCATCTCTGAATGGAAGCGTCTCGCGCCGCTGCTGGCGTCGCCGCCGCGCTTCGAGCCGATAACGTTCGTCGCCGGAGCTCAGCTGATGCTCTGGGGATATTTCAAGAAGTTGGTGATCGCTGATCGCATCGCGCCTTTTACAATCGCGGCGGCCTCCGCCGACCAACCCGGCTGGCTGGTTCTGCTTGGCGCGGCGTTATTTGCGGTCCGGCTCTACGCGGACTTCTCCGGCGGCATGGACGTCATTCGGGGCGCGGCGGGCTTGTTTGGCATTGACATGGCTGACAACTTTAATCGGCCATTCTTCTCGTCAAGCGTGGCGGAATACTGGCGCAGGTGGCATATCTCGCTGGGCGCGTGGTTCCGCGCGTACATGTTCTTTCCCCTGACAGTTTCGCGGGCGGGGGTGGCGGTCGGTCGCGCTGGCCGGAAGCTCCTCGGCAAGAAAGCGGGTCGGGCGCTGCCAGGCGCGGCTGCCACGGTCGTTATCTTCCTGTTCGTCGGCCTGTGGCACGCCGCGAGTTGGAACGCGGCGCTATATGGATTATACTTCGGGCTGACGCTGGGATGCGCGACGCTGCTGGAGCCGGCGTTCAAGCGGCTGCGGCGCGGACTGGGCGTCCATGTGGAATCCCGTCCGCCGCGCTGGTTCGGGATTGTCCGGACGCTGTCCATCGTGCTGACCGCCCAGTATTTCGCCTTTACCGCCACGCCCGCGGAAGCGTTTTCATTGATGGGAGCGACCGTCACGCGCTTCGGCTTCACCACGTTCACGCAAGCCGGAGCTGCCCTGGCCGCCATCATCAACCCAATGGAATGGATCATATTGGTTATATCGCTGGCGATTCTTTTCGCGGTGGACTTCATGGATGAAAAGGGCGCGGACGTGTCAAAGCGACTGGCCTCGGCCCCGGTATTCTTCCGATGGCCCGCGCTTATAGCGTTGATTCTGGCGACGCTGGTCTTCGGATGTTATGGCGAGGGATTTGATATGGCGGCATTCATATATACCCAATTTTAGGAAAGGCGCACAGTATGGAGCGCGTTGAAGCGGCGTCACGGGTGAATAAGGCAAGCCGCGCGGTTGTTATCGCGGCGTTCTGGGGGCGGCTGGCGTGTTTCGCCCTGCTTTGCTTCGCGGCGCTCTCATATGCCGTTTACGCGCTGACGCCCAAGTTCGAGTATGGCATATGCGGCATGGTGAACCTCTACAGGCAGAAGCGGAACACGGTGGACGCGCTGGTACTCGGCACCAGCCTGGCCTATTCCGGGGTGAACACCAATGTGTTGTGGGCGGAATACGGCATCGCGGCATACGACCTGTGCGGCGCGGAGCAAACATATTGGAACAGCTACTACTATCTGGCGGAAGCGCTCAAGACCCAGACGCCCAAGGTGATACTGCTGGACGCGAAGGCGTCGACATACCAGCAGGATTACACCAAGCGCGGGCGGACAATCCTCAACTCGTTCGGTATCCTCTCGCCCGTGACGCGGGCGCGGGCAATCGCGGCTGGAACACCGCCCGGGGACGCGCTCGGCTACATACTCGCCTTCCCGCAGATACACGCGAACTACGCCACGGTAAGCGCGTCGGACTTCACGTTCCCGCCCGGAGGGATACCCGCGCACTGGAAAGGCTTCATAGGCGCGGATGAGCGTGAGGAGCACCGGCGGCCGTCGCTCGTATGGACGGACACGGAGAAGAAAATCAATGGGCGCCAGCTTGATTACCTGAATCGAATACTGGATCTGGCGGCGTCGCGCGGCATTCCCGTGATGGTCGCCTGTTTCCCGAACCCCGACTACGCCGCGGACCATATGTACTACAACGCGCTGCGCCGCGTTACCGCCGAGCGCGGCGCGGACTTCGTGAACTTCAACGAGCCCTCCATGCGCGGCGGGCTGCTGTATACTACGGACTTCGCGGATTGGCAGCACATGAACATTAAGGGGAGCGTAACGTTCTCGCGGCTGCTGGGCGAGACGCTTCTTGATATGTATGCCCTGCCCGACAGACGGGGCGCGGCAGGCTACGCGTCGTACGACGAGTGCCTGGCGATGTGGATTGAGGAATGGCCGGACTACGCAAGCCTGCTAAGGCTGTGAAGGGGTACGCCGCAATGGTTACAAGCATTCTGGAATACCTGGAGGCGTCGGCGTCCCGCTCACCGGACAAGGCCGCCTTCACGGATGAGCGCGGGGATATTACATACGCCGCGCTGCTAAGCCTCGCGCGGTCTATCGGGACAGCGCTCGCTAAGCGGATTGAGGCGCGTTCCCCCGTCGCCGTCCTCATGGACGCGCGGGACGCGCGTTGTGTCCCGGCGTTCCTAGGCGCTGTCTACGCGGGCGGTTTCTACGCTCCGCTCGACCCGGCGGCGCCCGCGGACCGGCTGCGTCTATTCCTTCAAACCCTCAAGCCCGCGGCAATGGTATATGACCATAAGTACGCTGGGTTAGCCGGCGGCCTCATGGACGCCGCCGGCGATATCGTTAGTTATGACGAGCTGTCGGAGCGCGAAGCCGCGCCGTCGATTCTGGAAGACGCGCGTAAGCGGGCAAGCGTTTTTGACACGCTGACCGTTTTGTTTACCAGCGGGTCGACCGGCGCGCCCAAGTGTGTCGCGCATAACCATCTCGCCATGATTAATTATACCGAAATCACAAACGAGGTGTTTGGTTTTACTGAGGACACGGTCTTCGGGAACCAATCGCCATTTTTCTACGCGAACTCGATCATCGATATCTATCCGCCGCTGGCCCTGGGCGCGTCGGTTAACCTCCTGCCCGCGAGCGCGTCGTCGTTCCCAAAGCGATTCGTGGAACGCCTTAACAGCTCCCGCGTAACAGAGCTGACCATGACGCCGTCTAGTTATGTTCATATAGCTAATTCGGGGGCGCTGGCAGCGGGCGCGCTGCCGCGCTTGCGGAGCGTCATAATGTCGGGAGAAGCGGCGCCATGGCGGCAGGTAAGGCAATGGATGGATGCCGCCAACCACGCGGTGTTCTATAATTTTTATGGCAGCACGGAGGCCCTTCCCGTAGCGGTATACCGGATCGACCGCGATTTCTCCGATGATGAGGCAATTCCTGTAGGAAGGCTGTACGACCGCGTCCATATACTCTTTTTGGATGAGAACGGCGGCGAGGCGCCCATGGGCGAGCCTGGCGAGATATATGTGTCCAGCCCGTGGTTATCCACAGGTTACTATAGGGATAAGGCGCGTTCCGACGCCGCGTTTGTCAACGATCCTTTGGGGCGCGGCTGCGCGGAGCGGTTCTACCGGACCGGGGACTTCGGGCGAGTGAACGCGCGGGGCGAACTGGTTGTGCTCGGCAGGATGGACGCGCAGATAAAGCACTGGGGTTACCGCATGGAGCTGGGCGAGGTGGAGCGCGCGCTGCGCGGTCTTCATGGCTGGAATGACGGCTGCTGCCTGTTCGACCGGCGGTCCGGGCTGGTCTATTGCTTCTGGGATGGTAAACTGACGGAGCGCGATATCGTGTCCGGCCTTAAGGTCAAGCTGCCCAAACACATGCTGCCGGACAGGTACATCCATCTGGAAAGCGTCCCCTACAACGCGAACTCGAAGATCGACCGGAGCGCCCTGCGCTCACGCGTGACGGCGCCGTGAGTGGGATGTGCAGGATAATACCAGCGACTGTACCGGATATTCCATTGAGGATTTGGTAAGCGCGCATTACAATATAGGCGTCCAATCAATGCTTAGGAAGGAGAAAAAGGATGAAACGTGTTTCCTGGTTTCTCATCGCGGTACTGGCGCTGTCCTTCGCGGGCGTTCAGGTTAACGCCGAGTCAACCGTCGCTCAGGCGGACATTGAGGCGCGGGTCAAGCCCATTATTGAGGCGGACGGCCTGCGGTTCAAGGATTTGAACGGCAACGGCGAGCTTGACGCGTACGAGGACTGGCGGGCGGACATTGAGGAGCGCATAGCCGACCTGCTATCCCAGATGACGCTGGAAGAGGAAGTCGGCCTGCTGTTCTGCAACAACACGTCCGGACAGTTCTCGGGGACGTATCCGGTAACGTATAATTACCTGTACAACCCGGAACCGTACGAGCCCGGGCTTGACGAGCCCAACGGCAGCGGCTACTCAGCCCAGTATTACATCAACGAGTTCCTGGTAAGCTGCTTCCTGGATAACGCCAACGGCACCCCCGAAGAGCAGGTGTTCGTCCATAACGAGATCCAGAAGATGAGCGAAGCCACCAGGCTCGGCATACCGATGACGTTCACCAGCGACCGCGAGTACAACTCGTGGGGCGGGTTCGTCGACAAACCCCACGCGGCGTTCGGCGCGGCCAACGACCCCGAACTGGCTGTGAAGCTCCTTGAGCGCTACGCCCAGTCGATGAAGTCCGTTGGCGTGCACGTGACGTTCGAGCCGTACGGCAACGAGATCGGCTCGTTCAACGGCGAGGATCCGGAGTACATCGCCCAGATGTCCTACCTGGAGGTCAAGACGCTTGAGGAGAACGGCCTCGCGTCCTGCGTAAAGCACTGGATAGGCCGCGGCGGGGATTCCTCCTTCGGCAATGCCCGCAGTGTCGCCCAGAACCTTGATAACTGGCTGGAGGGCTGGAAGGCCGCCATCGACGCCGGCGCCGAGTGGGTTATGACCAATTCGGGCGGGACCGGCATCAACAACACCGTATCCATCGATTACGACATTGAAACCATGGCCTACCTGCGCGAGACGCTCGGCTTTGACGGCGTAGTGGTCACCGACTGGTGGGCGCTGGGCATGGGCGCCCATGTAACCGGCGTTACCGCCGAGGGTGTCGACCTCGCTCAGCAGAACGGCCGCCAGCTCTACAAGCTGATGCTGGAAGCCGGCGTGGACGTGTTCGGCACCACGATATCGCTGCGCGGCGAGGACATCGACTCCGCTATAATGGCTAACTACCCCGATTGTATCATCAACGGCGTCAAGGAAGGCGAAATCGATAAGGCGCTGGTTGACCGCGCCGCCACGCGCGTGCTGCGCTTCAAGTTCAACAAGGGCCTCTTTGAGAACCCTTACGTCGACGCCGAGGCCGCCATCGCGCTGGGCGCCAACGACTCCTATACCGGAACGCCGATCAATTCCTTTGAGGAGTACACAAACGCGCCGCGCGGCATCACGACCAACGAGGACCTGAAGGCCGCCCGCAATCCCATCGACGTGGAGCTGGGCGAAGCGATGCAGGCTTCCTCCGCCGTGCTCGTGAAGAACGACGGCGGCCTCCTTCCCCTAGACAAAGGGATCAGCGTATATGTCGAGGCCTCGAGCAAATCTCTGGCGGAACACTATGCCCAGTACATCGCGGGCTACGCGACGGTTGTCGACGCCATGGAAGACGCCGACGTAGTGGTGGGCGACTTCTCCGCTATCAACGATGTGGCGGAACTGTTCATCGACGACGCGGCGGACCTGGGCAAGCCGATCGTCCTGACGCTCAACGGGGTCAAGCCCGACGCGTACGCCATTGAGAGCGCCGACGCGCTGCTGTACCTTACCTTCAACCAGCAGGCGGACCACGGCTCGCAGCTGCCGGGCTTCATCACGACTACCGAGCCGTGGGTTTACGCGGATCTCCTGTTTGGAGAAAAGGAACCCACCGGCATGATCGTCAAGGAGATCGCCCGCGACAGCTTCAACGACGCGTCGCAGTGGAAGGATCTGGCGGGTGACCAAGGCGCGTCGGCGTATGTGCGCCTCATCGTCCAGGCGTTAATGGAGGACGACCCGAACCACGCGTCCCCGAACAACTACGGCGACCCGCTCATAACCTACAAGTATGGTATGCGTTACGGCGCGGAGCCCGAGTTTGAGTACAGCTGCCTGATCCTCCCCGTATCCCAGGCCGAGGTGACGGAGACCAACAGCTGGGGCAGCGAGTCGACCAGCGTGCGCAACGTTGTAACCGCGAAGGCTGGCGAGACATTCCCGGTATACGCGCTGCTGCGCAACAACGGCGGCGACGGCCTGACTAACGTTCAGGTGTTCGACGGGGATACGCTCGCGGCTGAGAAGATCGTCGCGGTAAACGGCGGAAGCTGGCGCGTCGTCGAAATCGATGTGACGATCAGCGAGCCCGGCGAGCGCGCCATCAGTCTGGGCGGCCAGACAGGAACAATCACCATAGAGTAATCTATTCACGAGCATATGTAAACGGCGGGGGACGGAACCAACCCGTTCCCCGCCTAACAAGATAGGAGGAGTGTGATCAAGTGAGGATACTTTATAAATGCCTTGCCCTGGCCGCGGTTCTCGCGCTATGCGCCGCGCCAGCGTCGGCGCGGGAGGACACTGCTTCCTTGGCGACGGCTTACAAAGCGGAGCGGCCGCCCGTGATCGACGGCGTCCTTGACGAGTGGAAGCTCGACTCGCCTATCGCGATAACCGAGCCATACCAGGTCATCCGTGATCTGTCATTCTGGCAAGGCCCGCAGGATCTGGGTTGCACGCTCTATGTCATGTGGGATGAGGATAACCTGTACCTCGCCGCCGATGTGAGCGAGGACACGCCGTTCGGCGCGATTGAGATGCTGCCGCTCGACGAGGAAGACAACTTTAAGCTATACATCTCCACGGACCCGACGGCCGATCCCGACCGCGCGGCTTACGGGACGAACGACTTCCTGGTATACCTCATAGTGGATAACATCTATTGGGATACAGCCATCGACCGCTCCATGGTGGAGAAAGACTCGCGCCAGCGCTTTGTCAGCAAGGGCATGGAAGGCGGCGAGAGCGTTCTGGAAGGCTATCAACGCGCGGCGAAGGTTACGGACGGCGGTTTCATCTATGAGGCTGTGATACCGTGGGCCGTTTTCACCAACAACAACATACCGGTGTTCACGCCGAAGCCCGGCGACCAGATCAAGTTTGACTTCGCGCTCACCGACATCTCCTATCCCTGCCCTGGCACAGAGTACATCCCGCAAATAGCGTGGTGTGGCAACCTCGGCATCAATACCAATCCCAGTCTTTGGGGCGCGCTCGTATTTGAGTGAGGCGCGTGGACGGAACAGTGGAAGCCTGGCGCGTAACCTGCCTGTCTTCCGCTGTTTTTATTATATAATAATCATCAACCGCCTAAATTGATTGAGGTGTTCGTCATGGCGCGTGTAATGGGCAGAGCGTTGATCCTTTGTTTAGCATTCCTCCTGATGAGCGGCCTGCTGGCCGCAACCGCCGAGGCCGAGCCGGTCGCGCTGACAGGCATGGAGCACACAGGCGCGGGCGGCGAGATCGTGACAGCCGTCGGCAGCGAGAACGCCCGCGCCAACTATTACCCATACGCCAGCGTCAGCGACGCGCTGGACAACTATACGCTAACGCCGGAAGACTCGCCGTTTTATTTGGGCCTGAACGGAGAATGGAAGTTCCATTTCGCCGATAACCCGGACGCGCGCCCATGGCCGGGCAACGGGATTGAGTCTGGCTTTGAGACGCCGACGTTCGACGCGTCGGGCTGGGACGACATGGCCGTCCCGAAGAACTGGCAGGTAACCTTCAACAGCGACGGCTCGTTGAAGTATGACAAGATCATTTATACTAACACAACGTATCCTCAGCGGTATTACGGCAACGATTCCGTCCTGCCGCCGGATACGGCGTCGGTGTATAACGGCGTCGGCACTTACCGCAGGACGTTCACGCTGCCGGAGGGTTGGTCAGGCCGCGAGGTGTTCCTCAACCTGGACGGCGTGGACAGCTTCTATATATTCGTTAACGGCCAGGCCGTCGGCTACTCGCAGGACTCGATGACCCGCCACGAATTCGATATAACGCCGATGCTGGATTTCCAGGGCGAGAACGTAATCGTCGCGCAGGTAATACGCTGGGGCGTGGGCGCGTGGTTTGAGGATCAGGATTTCATAAGGATGTCCGGCGTCTTCCGCGATATATACCTTATCGCGCGGCAGACGGTCGACCTGTTCGACTTCGAGACCCGGACGACGCCCGCCTCGCCGGGAGAGTACGGTGGCGCGTGGAATCTGGACGTTTCAGCTGTCATACGCGACTTCGGGGACGCGCCGGAAAACCGCGAAGGCGCCGCGCTGCGCGCCCGTTTGTATGACGGCGATACCGTAGTCGGATCATGGGACCAGCAGACGCCCCTTGACTTCAAGGAGATCACGACGGGCATGCGCAATCCAAGCTATATAGGGGCTGAGGTGAGCTTCCGTATCCAACTGGAACAACCGAAGCTATGGTCCGCCGAACACCCCAACCTGTATAAGCTGGCGCTATGGGTTGGCGATGAGGCGACTTGCGCGCGCGTAGGCTTCCGCGAGATCACATGGACGTCCGGTCCGGACGCGAGGCTGTTAATCAATGGTTCCCGATTGGTATTCTATGGCGTGAACATACATGAAACGAACCCCGAAACAGGCCGGGCAATGACGCTCGACCTTATCCGCGCCGACATGACGATGATGAAACAGAACAATGTCAACGCTATCCGCATGTCGCATTACCCGCACGACACGCGCTACTACGACCTCGCCGACGAATATGGATTCTATGTGATGGATGAGGCGAACGTTGAGACCCACGGGCAGCGGCGGCTGACGAACCAGGAGGAATACGGCCCGCTGCTGCGCGACCGGCAGTCCAACATGCTGGAGCGCGACAAGAACTATCCCAGCGTGGTATGCTGGTCCGTCGGCAACGAATCCGGCGGCGGCGAGGCATTCCGGTCGTATACCGCCGCGTGGCTGCGTGAGCGCGACCCAACGCGCCCAATCCACTGCGAGTTCGATGGCAACGGCGAGGACGCCGCGTATGACATGGTCAGCTGGATGTATCCCGAACCGGACGAGTGGCTGGCCCTCGTCCGTGACCCCGCGCTGGATAAACCCGCCGTTATGTGCGAATTTAACCACGCGATGGGCAACTCGTCAGGCAATATGTATAGCTATATGCCGTCGTTCGACGAGCCGAAGTCCTCCGGCGGGTTTATCTGGGATTGGGTGGACCAATCGATTTGGACGCCCGACGGCGGCGGGAACTGGTTCCTCGGCTACGGCGGCGACTGGGGCGATGATATGAACGATAACGATTTCAGCGCGAATGGCATGGTCCTTGCCGACCGATCGCCCAAGCCGCAGGTCGCTGAGATGAGGTATCAATACCAACAGTTGTCGGCCGAACTTGACGGCGGCACAATCATAATTATAAATCGTTATCTATTTACTAACGCCGATAGGTTTGACGCGCGGTGGTCGCTTATGAGGGATGGAGTAATCGTACAAAGCGGGGATATGGATATCGCCGCGCCTCCCGCGCCTTCGGGCGTATCGGCCGAAACGCTTTCGACCGCGCGTTATGCCGTTCCGTTCGTTTTACCTGACGCGGGCGATGGCGCGGAGTATTACTTCACCCTTGAGTTTCTCACGCGCGGCGACACGCCTTGGGCGAACGCTGGGCATGTCGTTTCATCATGCCAGATGGAGGTTGAGGCTGGCGACGGACCGGTCGCGGCGGATAGCATGACGGAATACGCCGCCGGCGAGCCCGCGCTTGTCTCTGAGAACGCTTCGGCCATAATAATAGCGGGAACAGACTTCACCCTTAGCGTTGATAAGGCGCGGGGCGTGATTGACTCCTATGTTTACCAGGACCGCGCGTTGCTGGAGGCCGGGCCGGAGCCGGATTTCTTTCGCCCGACCATCGACAACGACCAGCGCTGGGGCGACGTCATGCCGCTTGCGTCATGGCGCTATACGGGGCGGGACCGCGCGGTTTCGGGCGTCGCCGTTGTCACGCGGGGCGCGGCAGTACAGGTGACGGTGAGCGGCGAGTTCCCGGAGAAGAACGGTGAGCACAAAACTATTTATACGATATATCCATCGGGCATGATGAACGTTGCGCATACATATTCGTTCGGCGATATACCGGATTTCGGCCAAGTCGCGAAGATAGGAGCGACGATGGTCGCCGCGGAGGGGCTTGAGCGCCTGACATGGTACGGGCGCGGTCCCGGCGAAACCTACGCGGACAGGCTTGCGGGGTACCCGGTGGGGATCTGGAGCAAGACCGTGGATGAAAACTTTACCGACTACATCAAGCCGCAGGAGACGGGCAACCATGTGGGGACACGCTGGCTGACGCTGACTGACGAAAGCGGTTTCGGTCTGGCGATAACGGCCGGGGCGTTCTCAAGCAGCCCTTACGCGGACGGCAGCGTAACCGTCGGCGGCCAGCTGGAGTTCAACGCGCTGCATTACAGCCAGGACGCCCTTACCAGCTCTCCGCGCGGGCAGGAACACGGCTACTTACTGCCAAAGTCGCGCGAGACGTTCCTGCAGGTGAATCTGGCGTCCCGCTCAATCGGAAGCAGCGCGAAGCCGGACCGCAACCTGTTTATCGACGCGAACGGCGAAACGTTCTCCTATAACTATAACATAATACCGGTTATGCCGTGCGCTAGCAAGATACACGCCTTTTAAGGCTCGATTTGTTGTACACTTCTCTTAACGCTTTTTCAAAGCTCCCCTTTACGCAATTTCAAGCAAAAGAGAACGCCTCCCATATAGCGGAAGGCGTTCATTCTTATAACCTTTACTTGGTGATCTCAGCCAGCCATCCCCACAGCGTTACCGGTTTGCCCTCGAGCGTCACCTCAACCGAGCTTGCTGGGAACGCCTCGGCGGAGATTGGTCCCGGAACAGGCCCGCCCCAACCAGAGGGATTGTCAATGGGATTGTCTATCAGCCGTTGAATCTCGGACGCGATCGCGTCCGCGTTCGCAAGAACCCATTCGCTGTCTACGTCGTACACAGATTGGTCTTTGTCCACATAAACCCATGACCAGTGGCCATTATACCGCACGCCTTGCGCGTCTGTCCCCAGCACCTCATCGAAGAAACTGAGGTGTACATTCCGCGCTCCGGCTTGCAGCAGGCGGATGTATGTCGGTATCGCGAACTGGATCGGCAGCACTGTCGTGTCATCGCGGCTCTGGGTGAACCAGATCGGGGTATCCTTAATTGCCGCGAGCTTGTCGTCGGTCAGGAAGGAATCCATGTAGGCCTCGCACGTCGGGTATGCCGCCGCGAAGAAGTCCGGGTACGAGATGAGCATGTTCATCGTCATGTAGCCGCCGTTGGAGCAGCCGCCGATGATTATACGGTTCGGGTCGATATCGCCGTTTCCTTCAATGTAGGCATCGATGGTGTCCTTGAGCGCGGCGGTATAGATCGAATCCTGGTCGCCGCCATGCTGGCCGCTGCCAGAATCCATCCATACGGTTGGGGACTGCGGCACGAGGACGTATGCTCCGGCCTGTCCGTTCCGCGCGAAGTATGATTGAATATTGGTGTCGGCGAGTTTAGCCACTTCATTGCCGACAACCGCGATCAAGGGATCGGTGCCGCCCTCGCCCGCGCCATGCAGCCAGATAATGAGCGCGTTCTTCTGGCCGTCGTCCTTAAGCGCCGCAGTCTCGTAAGAGCCGTATCCCAGCGTATAGCCGCCGCCCGTATGGCTGCCCCACTTCCAGTCGGACAGCTGCGGGAAGTATTTGCCGCCATACGCTTCCGGCGGTATCGTGATGTCTTCGGCGCTGTCGCCTACGGTCAACCCGCTCACCGCGACAGTGTAGTTCGCCTCGACCCAATTGTTCAGGAACGTCTGGAGGCTGAATATAAGGTTCGACGTGCCTGCGATCGCGCCGCCGCCCGAACCTGTATCTACCGCGCCGTATGTGAATTCCAGCGTGACGTACCGCGACACGCCGCCATCAAGCTTGTTCCCGTCCTCATCGGAGATATACGCGGCGGTGATCTCCCGCTGTACCATCGTCGGCTCGCCCATCGGCGTGGGCAGCGAGACGCTCACCGTGAATTGGTCCGGGGATACGTCCTCCGACCGCGCCTCATCGCCCAAGTCGAGTATTGTGCGCGTCACGGATGGTCCCCACTCGAAGCACTCCATGTAGAGTTTGTACGACATACCCGCGTTCGCTCTTTGTGATTCCGCCGCTCCACCCGCCGCCGACATGATCAGCACCAGCGTGAGCAAAAATGGAAGCAGTTTCCAGATGCCCGTTTTCATGATGTGCCCTCCTTGCTATCTATCGCCTTAAGCGCCAGCGCGACACCCATGCCGCCACCGACGCATAATGCCGCCAAGCCTGTCCCGCTGCCACATCTACGCAGTATATGCGCCAGTGTGACCGTAATTCTCACCCATGACGCCCCGACCGGATGTCCCAACGCGATCGCTCCGCTGTTTATATTCGTTTTCCTATACAGATTATCCTGCTGTATTCCATACAAATCAAACAGTTTTTTAACGCCGATTGACTGCGTGGCAAAAGCCTCGTTCAACTCAATTACGTCGATATCTGTTAGTGTCAAGCTTGCCCGTTCCAATGCCTGGCCGATCGCAGGAACAGGCCTGGGACCCATGATTGACGGATTGACCCCGCTCTGGTGGCATTCACGCGCTATCTTCTCCATCGGTAGCGGAACGACGGATAGCGATCCATATAGGCTAAGGTAACAAGTTATCCAGTGCGCCGAACTCTGGTGTATAGTCATCGCGCGGTTCATCCCGGAGATACGCAGTATCCAAAGATGGCCGGAGGAACAGCGCGTCGGGTATGCGGTCATCGACGGCAGCGTCAAGGATCGGGCCAACCAGGTGTCCCGGTTCCAGAACGACCCCGCGTGCATAGTGTTCGTCGGCCAGATCGCGACGGCGGGTCTTGGAATAACACTGACCACCGCCAGCGCGATGGTCTTCCACAGCCTCAACTACTCGATGAGTAACTTCGAACAGGCGAAGGCGCGAATCCATCCCGTTGGGCAGAAGGAGAACTGCGCGTATATCTACCTCGTCGCTCGCGGAACTGTGGACGAGAAAGTGATCGATGCTCTGCGCGGCAAAGCCGACCTCGCCAGAACACTCATCGACGACTATCGGAACGGCGAAAACCCGTTCCAATCATCCGACAACCGGAAGGAGTGAGACCGTTGACAACGGAAACTGGACTGTTCACGCTCGTGGATCAGTTGAAAGAACTCCGCAACGTCAAGGACAAACTCAAAGACCAGCTCAAAGATGTCAACACACAGATCGACGACACCGAGAAGCAACTATCCGATATGATGGCGGAGACCGAGACTCCGAACTTCACCCACGCCGGGACGATGCTCTGCCTTAAAACCAAGACCCGAGTCTCCGCCGTGACCGGGTTCAAAGATGAACTGTACGCCGCACTGAAGGCGAACGGCTACGCCAGCCTCGTTTACGAGACCGTGAACACAAACTCGCTCTCGTCGTTCGTGAAGGAACAGATCGACGAGAACGACGACGCGCTCCCCGACTGGCTGACCGGTTTGGTCGGCGTGTATGACATGACCTCGATTAGTCTGCATAAAGCAATGAATAAATAACATGAAAATAATGATTATGGTATCCGCGATTATACAGAATGTTTCCAGCACTGAAACCACGTTAGCTGAACAGCCACGCTCCGGATTCCTCGCGCTGGCGGGTATGGACTTCAGTAGCATTGTCTGCTCTGCCGATCGCTGTTTCTGATACTCAACAGCTAGTTCGGCAAAAGATGCTCCCCTCATTCCAATCATCTTCCGTATATAATTCGACCTTTACCAATTTATCAGATGAAATTATTCCCCATTTTTCTTTAATATGTTTAAGATATTGACCTTTTGATAAGCCGTTATATCGTGTAGTATCTCGCTAGTTAAGAACAACCAATCACGTTCACTAGCGTGCTTATATATCTCCACGATCTCAGTTTCCATATGTTCTCGAACCCTATTCAGTTGTTTGCACGCCGTGTTATATTAGCTAGCAATCTGATCGATCTCCGCCCTTGACTTCTGAAGTTCTTTCATTTTCTGAACTGCGTTCGTCAGTACAGCCTGCTCACTCGATGACAAACTGGCGCTTTGCAACTGTTTTTGGAAATCCGAGAGCGAGCATTAGCCAAAATTATGCTAGTTGCTTGACCTGTGGACTTGATGCTTATACTACCAGCGTTTACTATCGGCTACAATTTGGCTGTATTCGACAAACTGGGTCTATTGTTTACCTGCGTTTGCTGTGTTGTGTCAGCGGCAGTCTTATTGTCTGAAAAAGCCGTGTTTTACAATGCCGCACTTGCAAGAATCCCGGTGCCCGGCGTTGTATTCACCCTATTGATTGCTTCAACGACACCGCCCGCTATGTTTTTTACTGTTGCTCTGACAGTCCCGTTCAACAGTAAATTCTTGATCTCACTAAGCAGCGATGCCGTACCGCTCGACGAGTTTGTCGCAGGACTACCTGACTTCAGGGTAGCAACCGTCGCTGGCTTTGCTGTCACAACAGATTTTGGCGTAAACAGCCACGGTAGGGTTCAGCGTAACCTTAGGAGTTGGCGCCGCAGTAGGTTTCGGCGTAGCCTGCACGGTTGGTTTGGGAGTAGTTTTCACTGTCGAACCCGAACCATCCTCCGCAGCCTCCCGGGCAACCGTAAAGTTTTTGGGATGCAACCCGCTCGGATCAACCAGTGTCACAGGATCATTCAGCATAAACGCATCAAGGTTCTGCGTCCTCGGCATAGACAGGCCGCCACGCAGGATATCCTTCTGCCCGAACCGATTCACTGCGTACTCATACTGCCTGACCCGCAGGTGTATTGACCCTACCGCCGCATCATAATCCTCGCCGTTGTAACCATAACCACTGGTTTTGCCGCCACGCTGCTCTCATAAGGCGCGTACGCCAACGATTCGACCGCATCACCCACCACCTTCTGGATAATACTTCCGCGAACATCGTATAAATATTCAATCTTCAAGCTCCAGCGCGGATATCCGCGCCAGCCCGTACGTGTACGCCGTACGCACGGTACCATTCGCGCTCTCGCGAACCTCTTGGATGACCTCGCCGTAACCCAGCGTTATGTCCTGGAATAAACCGGTCTTCGCCCAATCCGACTCGTCATTTACTTTTTCGTTGTCCGGTAGCGTTTTTCCTTCCAACAATTCTTCCAATGCCAGGCGATTCGGATTGCCCCATTTGACTTTCCCGATACGCAATCCCAACGCGCTATATTGGTATTACTGCTTGTATCCATCATAACCTTGGTATCCAGTCAAGTTCCTCAACACGTCATAACTATAGGTATCTAGCATCTTCCCTAATATTTTACTGACCATTTTACCATTCCTATTGTATTCGTAATCAATCCGTTTCCCGCTCGGTGTGCGCATGTTCTCAAGCTCATTCGCTTTACCATACAACATGCGCGTTTTCAACCCATTCACAGTCTTGGCTATCATGTTGTCAACATCATCATAACTATATTTCTCTGTTTATCCATCCGTACAGTTGAACGAGGATATCTGACCAAGCTTGTCATAAGCATACTTGCTTGTTACCGATTCGCTGATCGTAGCTATCCTTTGTCCGGTATCGTCGTATAAATTTTCAGTTATACTCCCATCCACACCAATCACCTTGACCAACGTACTTCGATATTGTCTGTATTTTCCATATTTTTCATAGCGTTTTTGCAATCGAAAATGATTTTAGCATTTTTCTGGACAAGAATATAGTTAACATCTGTATGCGCAGTGGTTATTATTGCTGAATCTGAGCATTTAATAAGCATAGAAGTTAATTATGGTTCGCTTTTATGTTCTTTGTCACAAATGAAACAACTTGATACGTACGGATCGTAATGTTTAACTTCTGCACCAAATTTTATGAGAACTTCGATTACACGTATAGCTGGGATTTCACGACAATCATCAATATCCTGTTTATAAGATACACCTAATGCAAATATTTTCGAGCCGTTCAATGACTTTTTTCGGTCATTTAGCATCCTCATTACTCGATCAACACAATACTCAGGCATTCTATCATTAATCATCATTGATGCTTCTATCATTGAAGTGTGAAAACCAAATTCACGTGCCTTCCACGATAGGTAATACGGATCCAGTGGTATACAATGGCCTCATAGTCCTGGGCCTGGATAAAACGCTTGAAATCCATAAGGCTTTGTCTTTGCTGCTTCAATAACTTCCCATATATTAATTGACATGCGATTACACAAAATGGTCATCTCATTAATCAAACCTATATTTATATTACGACAGGTGTTTTCGAGAATTTTCTCCATTTCCGCAACACTACATGACGATACACGGTAGATGGGTGCGTCCAATACCATTTCATAAAATATCGCTGCCACCTCAGTTGCTTGTGGCGTACATCCTCCCACTACCTTAGGTGTGTTTTTTGTACTGTATATAGGATTGCCAGGATCAACCCGCTCAGGTGAAAACGCCAAGTAGAAGTCTTCGCCACATATAAGCCCTGACTTTTCGAGAATTGGCTTTATTAGTTCCTCTGTTGTGCCAGGGTATATTGTTGATTCCAAAATGACTAACGTATTTCTTTTTAAAAAAGTGGAAATATTCTCAGTAGATTGAACCACAAAACTAATATCAGGTTGTTGATGCGCGTCAAGGGGAGTCGGAACACATATACAAATACAATCACACTTTGCAACTTCAGCAAAATCATTTGATGCTGTCATATACCCATCCGAGACAACCTTTTCAAGTTCTTTATCACTGACATCGCTAATGTAATTATGTCCCGAATTTATGTGGTCAACCTTTTGCTTCTGGACGTCTATACCGATAACACGGTAACCAGAATTAGCGATTTCTACGGAAAGAGGTAGCCCGACATAACCTAGACCAATTACACCAATGACGGCAGACTTCTGACGAATGAGACTAATCATTTCATGTTGTAACATAGTTACCTCCACGTCGAATTTTTGCTGATATTTACATATTTTTTCATGTCTCTACTGTAGAAGAAAAATCTACTGATTCTTCCCAACAGGTTTTGCGAAAAAACTTTTTTAGATTAAAAATGCTAGCTTTTCTGCTCGTATTGTTTTTATAGTAGCGAACGCCTTTTTATATCCAAACAAATGGATGCTCTTTATAATATAACCTAGAAATGTAATATTTAAATTCATAAAGTCGTCGTTGTGCAATTTTATTCTTAAATAACTATATTTCTCTAAAACTATAGTCAATCTAATGTCAAATGCATTCTCCGTTAGCGTCATGGTTAAGTTATTCCTAGATCGTGTAGCTACATACAGTGAGTCTCTATATGCCTTTATATTTTTTGCAAAATATCCAATTTTTGTTGAAAACACAACATCATTGGAGTACAGTACTTCATCAAATTTTATGTCATTTGAATCTACAAGATCTTTTTTTATGATCTTACTACAAGGTGAGGAGAAATTATATCTAAGCTCGTTTATGCTATTATATTTATTGTGCAAATAACGTTCAATAAGTAAACTATAATTATCCATTCTGTGGCATTTTTGTGGACTATCCAAGTACTCGCTTAGTGGCAAGTAATAAATAAGATCGTAGCAATCTGATACAGTAGTATCTAGTAGTTTGTTAAAATTATGGGTAAAATAGTCATCCGAATCAGTAAATATTAACTATTTTCCTCTCGCGTATGAGAGACCTATATTTCTGCACGCTCCTGCGCCTTTATACCCTTTGTCGTTAATAAAGAACTCAATTTTACTATTTACCTTAACATAATGATTAAGTTATGCGATATCTTGTTCTGAATTATCATCTACTAGAATGATTTGTACGTCTTCTCGCTCTGGTATAGAATTAATAAGCTTTTTCAATAAAACAAAACTATTATAATGAGATATAACGACTGAAAAGTTAATGTTTGTACTCACGCAGAAGGCCACCTACCTTATCACAGTGTTATAGCTATATCTCAAATTTGACCTATATAGATCTGGAAACAAGTGATAAATAACCCTAATCAACATATTCGTAGAGTAGTTCAAGTTTTAAAGACTCTATAGCTCTATTAACATAGGCTGGTTCATTTGATAATCATTAATACAAACTATATTATACTACTTTAAGTTCGTTTAATATATTAGATTTGAACAACTTGGTTTGGAAGCAAACAAGAATTAAAGCAAACATAAAGAATTCAGATCCCGACCCTTGTAAAGGTCGTTCGGGAATAAAATGGATATATTCGAAAGATAAAATAACTGATAAGAGATTACCAAAATTGCGATTTGAAGATGGGTTGTTAAAGATCCTTTTATTTAAATGTTTAACGATTATAACAAACAAGACGAGACCTACTATTCCACTATTGTATACTATTTTCACTAGTAGACCGTTCTGTGATGGCGTGTTGGTTTCGTAAAAAAATGACATGATAGCCTGTTTTGTGTATCGTTTATTCCCCGATAAGGGGAGATAGCGCTATTGTAACAAGTCGGATCCACAAGAAACATGAAATCTTGGCGTTGGCGGAGTGCTGCGCGAGCGATTGTGGATTATAGGATCTTCTTAAATGGCGCATCTAAGATGCGTATGGTGAAGCATACCTATAATCCAGTAGGTGATAAAGGACATTTTGACAGTGAAAATTGCAGAAACAATATTATGTATGGATGATGTTAGATATATATTGTACGATGTTTTGATACTAAAAAGGTTGATGTAACTAGTAAATTGCTTGGGCATTGTGTTACCATTAGTCCAGTTGTACTTCATCGGAAATGGACACAAGGTGTGCTGGTTAATACGTATGTTCCATTATTGCCAGGGTATGTATTGACGTATTCCAATCAGTTGCTTGATAGTTGGTTGTTTCATGAGAATACTGGACTGATACGACGTGGTATTCAGGCTTGCGAACGCCGCCGACAACCACGCCCTTGGCAATGGCAGACACCAAGGCATGATGCAGTAGTGAGATTGCCTGAAGCTCGGACGCGCTTGGGTGGCAAGGCTACAACCGTGTACGAAGACTGCTAAGCAGTTAGCAGAACAGGTTGAGAAGTATCTGAGCGAAGATATTATGCAACAAATTGGGAGGTTATAAAAATGGGAGGAATCATTCTACCGTACAGCTACACTTGTACACAAATCGATAAAGTATTGAAGATTAATACGAGTAATTTTAGTAGCGAGAAAAGCCAGAAATCAGGGGTCTCAGTAGCTATCTCTGCGATAAAAAAGACACATAACGTTAACATTTCGGACATTGTTACAGATCCGACTTATACGGTTGTACTGATAGATAAGTCGGGATCTATGGGTTAATATACGGGGCAAGTAATCGCTGGTTACACCACTATAATTAGCAATTTCCGGGAAAGCGCAAGCACTTAATTACATGATTTGCTTATGCAGCTTAGGATAGAAGGATTCTTTAAGAGTTCCGTAGTTTTTGGTTTGTTAGACAACAAATTTACATCAGACATGCTTTCCAAAATCACAAATACAATCGGGTTTGATAAATCAATTAGTCTCAATAAAGACGCAAGAGATTTCCGGTGTGCTTTTCTGGAGGCATCGAGTCAGGCTTAATTAATATAACCAAGAACTATAGAAGGATAGTATTCTTATGAAAATATATGTTCAGGCGACACTCAAGCCTAACCTACATTTTGATATAGACAACGCCACTCCGATTGCAAGTGGAGGAGAGGGAGATGTGTTTCAGATTTCAACGGATTGCTTAGTTGATACTACCGTAAGCAACCCGCTTGTTAAAGTCTACTATCCTGTTGAGAATAAAATAGCTTATCGACAAAGAAAAGGGTTAGCGTTAGTTGATAAGTACATATCTTTTCTTGATGATTTTTCTCAACAAACGAATTTCAGCGCTTCACAGTACGCTTTCACGGTGAACACCGCTGTGGATGTAACGTCTAAAGAATATGTTGGTTTTTCAATGAACGATTTAGGGCGATACTCCACACTCGACAATTTCCAGTATAAAAATGGTAAAATTGTTGATGTTCTGACAGACTATGAGATAAGTGATGTGGAAGCAGTAAACCTCATTTATAACTTGACGTATGGTGTTTTCCTTTTACATAAACACAACATCGTGTTGGGTGATTTAAATGAACGCAATATTCTCTACGATACAAATAGGATGCTACCCCTGTTTCTTGACATTGATTCAGCGCAAGTGGATGACTATACTAGTCTAGTGATGCATTTACGGAAGAAATATAGGCTCCCCTAATCACTAGAAAGAGATTGGGTAGTTCTTCAGATGAATATGGCGCTTACGAGTATTCAAGCGAGAGTGATATTTTCGCTATAGCGGCATCACTTACAGATTTTTTGCTTGGGAAACATTCTGCGTTTTTCCCCGCAGACAAATATGAATCAGAAGCAAAGCGAATAAAAAGACTCCTATTCTTGGTCAGGATATTATATGATACGGGACTACAAAATGAAGTTGGGCTTAAGTTCGAATCGACGCAGGCCAAAAACACAATGAACCACTTGCGTGAAATTCAAAGTAGTTTCCCCATTATATATCGGCACTTTGAGGATGTGTTTGTTGGTGATAGACGTGACTACATTACAGCATCGTTGCCTGTTTCGGACTTTAGACATCTGGACTATTGGGATTACCAGACAGAAATATAATACCAACGCCTTCTACTCAAGCGTTAGTAAAACCTGGTAAATTTAACGCTTCAGCTTTTTTAATACTGCTCAGGGAATTGAGTTGTGGTATGCAGGAACAGTGAAAGATTCAGATGTTTTCAAAGTATTTGTCACTAATCTTGGCTATTATTATGTCGATATCGTTGCAGAGGTGACTATATGAAGGATTTTTCGCAACGGTATACATTGTTGTCAAATCAGAGTACAGCACTACCGTTCATGACTGTGGGATTCAACCGGGTAAAAATAAGCAGGCAAGGCACAACAATTAAGACGCTGTTGCTATAGCTGTTAACGAAAACTATCTTACTGGCGTCGTGTGTGATGGCTGTGGTGGTTCGTTTCAGGCGGCTTATAATTCATCATCAATGAATGAATTCGGCGCTAATGCAATGAGTTCAATTATCATAAACGCAGTTGAGAAATTTGTGGGTGAGGCGAATTCGCCTGAAGAAATAATATTTCTTGTCGACAAATGCTTATTGGGGCAGTTGAGAGCAATTCTAAGAGCATTAACTGGGGAAAAAGAAGAAAATGAGCAATATTTTGCTTTGTTGGAGTGGTTGTAGCTGATAAACACTGTATGATATTTAATGTCGGTGACGGGAGATGCGGATATAATGGGAATATTTAAAAATTGGATGTCTATGAAGACGAGTACTATAACAAAGAAATTTTAAAAAAAAGTGCAATTCGTGCAAAGGATATTTACACGTATTTGTCCAAGGTAATACTCAAGAGTTATGCAATTATAGCTACAGATGGTTTAAACTGCGAAAAACCATGGGTTGTGAGGGGTTGGGCGGCTTCCGCGATGCCTAGGCGCTGCTCTATTACGGCTAGACGCTTGGCTAGCGGATCATGCACATCTAGGTGTGTTTCAATCAGGATTGATCGTTCGAAGTCCTTGGTTTTGTCCATCTTTGTTTCAAGTCGGGTAAGCTCCACCTTTAGCGCCGCAAGCTCCGCCCGGAACGCGACAAGGCCATGGTCCATCGTTCGGATGGCCCTCTTGATGGACGTTTGCCCAACCTCCACCTTTACTAACCGGTCCTCGATCTCCGTTAGGCGGTTCTCGATCTCCGTTAGGCGGTTCTCGATCTTCGTCTGTCCGGCCTTCAGGTCCGTTACGTCGGCCTTCAAGCCGGTCATGTCCTCTGACAATTTGTTGAGTAGCGCCAGAATCTGTTCCTCGTTGTTCATGGTGTGCCCTCCTTCTCCGCCCTATTGTAAGCGGGGCGGTACGCTCCGTCAAGAGTGTGTTTGCGGCTTCCCGCGACGAAGGGTGATACCCTTCGTTTCGGAGGGCGGCCAGCCCTCCATCTTCAGGCGGGGTGTTAGGCGTTATAATGTTGATGGGCTAGGCTGTACAGGTTGGATACGCGGCGCTCTTGATGCTCAGGCTGCCGAATTCGTCCCTTATGTGTTCCATGGACCATGATGTATGCTTGTGAGAGGTGTAGCCCGAAGGATGCCAATACCAGCATTGTTTGTTCTTTGACCATTTAAGACCGTTTTCGCATAGCGCCTTTCGGTGCTTGTAGGTTTCGCCGGATACCCACAGCCAATTACCGCAGACTTCGATAATGAGGCCTTCCAGCTTCAACAGCGCAAGGACAAGGTCCTTGAATTCATCCGCGACACCAACGGCTTCTTCGTACTCTTTGTGGCTGGCCGCCTGACCGCGTGACGTGAATCTGGCCAGCGCTTTTACGCGCTCATCATACAGGGCGTTGAATTTGGCCATGACCATGTAATCTATGCCGGGGTTGAAGTCCGGGTGGAATGCCTTTGCTCCCTCACGGTACGCGGCCTTTAGTTCCTCCAGCGTTTTTGCGCGTTCTAGGGCGCCGAAATGCAGGTCATAGGCGGTCATGGTGTATCCTCCTTCAAATTGCGCTTGCCAGCGTTGGCGGTCGTGGGGTATAATGGCTTCAGTTGGGTATCGTGGGGCCCCAATTGTTTGATCACAGGATACCGCATGGGGCCCCATGGCGTCAAGACATAATTATGGCATGATTATTTGCGAGTTATTGCTGAATGAGGTGTGTGGAATGGCGCATGACCCGAATTATAATCAGAAGTACCAAGACACGCATTATCATGTGTGCCGGGTAAAGGTTAAGATACCTGTCTGGTTAAAGGTGTTGGACGCCTGCGCTAAAGTAGGGGTTACGCCTTCTACCGTCGTTCATGAAGCCTTTGCCGCTCTTGTGAAGCGGGCTGGTATCGATGAATCTTCTTCGCTGGAGGATGATGGGGACAGCGGATAGGCAGTTGTGTGTGCTTCCTTTGTGCATATAAGACGCATGGTTATCCAGTGTGGATGATATGATATGTAATTATATATTCTATATTCACTTATGGATCTACAAATGTGTTGGTGCCCCCATGGGGCGGATTATCTTGTCATGTTTTCACAGGAATTAGGAAAGGCTAGAGTATTAGTTTTTCAAGCGGATTAAGGGGACAAGAATGGACACGCGAGGACTAGCCAACAAATACCGAGCGGTGCGTTGGTTGCGGGTGAGACAGGAGCGTGCGCAAGGTGCGCAGCGCGTGAAGGAGTTTTGCGCGGAGCGTGGCTTCACGCCTAATACATTTTACTATTAGCCTTCGGAATCAGCCGAATACGGCACAATCTCCTCATAAATCATGCAATCACAATGCCTGATCCACTCGCCGCGCCTTGGTGGATTCTTCAGATTGAGTAAGATGATCAGATGATACCCATGGTTTTGCCCACGCGCTTCCCAATATCCACCAACCTGGCTGTATGCCTCGCTTTCCCGCTTCTGCCGGTGCCTTATCTTCAACTCGATGAAATACTCCTCGGTTCCATAAAACACAAGAACATCCATGCGTATGCTGTCATATGTTTTAGACTCAACGGCATAATGCCATACACCATTAATTATTGGCTTCAGAGAGATTAGAAATAACAATCTTCCCTGTTCCTCGCTGAAACGCTCGTTTTAAGCGATATTCAGATTTTATCATATCTGAAAACCGTTCAACCACACGCGTCGTGTCCAGAAGCCCGTCGCGAATATACGCTGACAGTTCCAGGACTCCAGTCTGGAATTGATAGTTCGTACGCCGCATGGAAACAAAGTGGTTGTAGGCGTACTGTTCAAAGGCTCGGTTAGACACACTAATCTGACCTGCGGCCTTCTTAAGGCGTCTGGCTACATCGAAACCGTGTTCTGGCATCCGTTTGAGCAGGAACAGTGTCGTCGTCTTCCCGAAATGCCTGGCGCGGTTGATAACGAAGCTCTTCCCCTGCTCCACGTAGTCGCGGACGATCGCGCAGACAGGCGGGGTGGAATCCGCCATATAGTGCGTAACAGGTACACAATGATCGGTGACATTAAGCCGCTTCCCGTGGTGACCGCTTGAATTCCTCCCGCGCCCCCATACCCTCGCCATGCGGCTGTCAGGTTCCGTATAGCAGGATAAACGAAGTTAATCAAGCCCGAAATAAAACTGGATATATGAAGATGCATATATCACAATGTGTTTATATAAAATCTCTTATGTTGACATACATTTTATACAACAGCTCAAAATCTGCCTATCGCGCGTTAGGCCGAAAAAAACTCTTGACAGCGCTGGCCGAATAAGCTATACTAGAATCGATTAAAGAATATCGATATGATTCTACTGATTTTACGGTGGGAGGTACTGATTATCGTGAAGCTTTCGGCGCCTCTGGCGGCGTATCATCGGATTACCCAGTACGGGAACTACCTGGACCATTTGCCCAGGGACGCCCCGGAAAACATCTCCGCGACGATGATCGCAGACGCGCTGGAGATTAACGACGTAGTCGTGCGAAAGGATCTGGCGTGCGTCAGCGGCGCGGGCAAACCAAAGGTAGGGTACCAGAGGACCGAATTGGCCAGGGCTGTCGCGCGGTTCCTGGGCAGGGACTCGATGAGTGAGGCGGCGCTCGTCGGGGCAGGGAAACTGGGGCAGGCGCTGCTGGGATACGAGAATTTCTCGAAGTACGGCATGCGGATCATCCTGGCCTTTGACAAGGATCCGCAGCTGATCGGCAAACGCGCGGGCGGCGTAGAGATATTCAGCGCGGAGAAGATCGCGCAGATGTGTTCGCGTCTGGGCGTTAAGATTGGCGTCATCACGGTGCCGGGGCATTCCGCGCAGTCCGCGTGCGACGCGCTTATCGCGGGAGGCGCTCGCGCCGTGTGGAACTTCGCGCCGGTCACGCTCAAGGTTCCCGAGGGCGTTGCCGTGCGCAACGAGGATATGGCGGCGTCACTCGCGATACTCATAAAGCAGATGGGCGGGTAGCGCAACGCGTTTCCCGTTTGCGTGAATACCTGGCTCTATATAAGATAGGAGGGGTTATATGGCGGAGGAACGCATGGACGTGGACAGCCTGGAGCGGCTGGCGGATGAGATAGAACGGGTTCGCGGGGCGCAGCGGCGTTTCGCCGAGTACTCGCAGGAGCGGACGGACAGCATATTCCGCGCGGCGGCTTCGGCGGCGAACAAACTGCGTATCCCGTTGGCGAAGATGGCCGTGCGGGAAACCGGGATGGGCGTAGTCGAGGATAAGGTAATAAAGAACCATTACGCATCCGAATATGTGTACAATTACTATAAAGATACCAAGACTTGCGGCGTGCTGGGGCGGGATGAGTCCGCCGGCATCATCAAAATAGCCGAACCCGTCGGCCTGATCGCCGCTGTAATACCCACCACGAACCCGACGTCCACAGCCATCTTCAAGGCGTTGATCGCGCTGAAAACCCGCAACGGCATAATCATCAGCCCACACCCCCGCGCGAAAAACTGCACGGCCGCCGCCGCGGACGCTGTGCTGAAAGCGGCGGTTGCGGCGGGAGCTCCCGAGGGTATCATCGGTTGGATCGACGCGCCGTCGCTGGAGATGACGAACACTATCATGCGCGAGGCCGATATCATCCTTGCTACGGGCGGCCCAGGCATGGTCAAGGCGGCGTACTCCAGCGGCAAACCCGCGCTGGGCGTAGGTCCGGGCAACGTGCCCGCCGTCATCGACGAGACCGCCGATATCCGGTTGGCCGTTAACTCCATCATCCATTCAAAGACGTTCGACAACGGAATGATCTGCGCGTCGGAACAATCGGTGATCGTGCTGGACGCGGCGTACGCGGCGGCGCGTCAGGAGTTCGAGGACCGGGGATGCTGGTTCCTGAACCCGCGCGACCTGGAGCGCGTACGCAAGACGATCCTAATCAACGGCATGCTCAACGCGAAGATAGTCGGACAGTCGGCGTTCAAGATTGCCTCGCTAGCTGGTGTGGCAGTTCCGGAGACGGCGAAGATACTCATCGGCGAGGTGACGTCCGCCGACCCGTCGGAGGAGTTCGCGAACGAGAAACTCTCGCCCGTGCTGGGCATGTACCGGGCGCGGGATTTCGACCACGCGCTGGAGATCGCCGAACAGTTGTTAATCAACGGCGGATTGGGCCACACCGCGTCGTTATATATAGATAAACAGACACAGGCAGACAAGATCGACATGTTCGCGCGGCAGATGAAGACCAGCCGGATACTGGTCAACACACCCTCCGCGCATGGCGGCATAGGCGACCTATACAACTTTAAGTTGGCGCCGTCGCTGACGCTGGGATGCGGGACTTGGGGCGGCAACTCCGTCTCCGAAAACGTGGGCGTGAAGCACCTGCTCAACATCAAAACGGTCGCGGAAAGGAGGGAGAACATGCTGTGGTTCCGCGCTCCCAGGAAGGTCTATATGAAGCGCGGGTGCCTACCCGTTGCGCTGCGTGAACTGAAGGAAGTGTATAACGCGAGACGCGCGTTTGTGGTGACGGATTCATTCTTATTTAAGAATGGTTACGCTAAAGCGGTCACAGATGAGCTGGACCTGATGGGCATAGAGCGCGACGTGTTCTTTGACGTCGCGCCTGATCCGACGCTGGGCTGCGCCCGTGAAGGCGCGGCGAGGATGCGCGCGTTCGGGCCAGACGCGATTATCGCGATCGGCGGCGGCTCGGCGATGGACGCGGCCAAGATCATGTGGGTGTTGTATGAACACCCGGACGCGGATTTCCAGGATATGGCCATGCGGTTCATCGATATCCGCAAGCGCGTGTACGGCTTCCCGAGGATGGGCGAGAAGGCGCGGTTCATCGCTGTGCCGACGACCGCCGGCACGGGTTCGGAGGTGACGCCGTTCGCGGTAATCACGGATGAGTCGACGGGCGTAAAGTACCCGCTAGCCGACTACGAGTTGATGCCTGAGGTGGCGATCGTTGATCCCGACCTGCAGATGAACGCGCCGAAGGGCCTGACCGCCGCGTCTGGCATCGACGCGGTGACGCACGCGCTGGAAGCATACGCGTCCATGCTCGCGACGGATTACACGGACGGGCTCGCGCTTCAGGCGTTGAAGCTATGCTTCCAGTATCTGCCACGCGCGTATGAGAAGGGCGCGGCTGATCCCGTCGCCCGCGAGAGGATGGCGAACGCCGCGACGATCGCGGGAATGGCGTTCGCGAACGCGTTTTTAGGAGTGTGCCACTCGATGGCGCACAAGCTGGGCGCGTTCCATCATCTGCCGCACGGGATCGCCAACGCGCTGATGATCGGTGGGGTGATCCGCTTCAACGCGAGTGAGGCGCCTGCTAAGATGGGCACGTTCCCGCAGTACGACCACCCGCGTACGCTGCGTCGTTACGGCGAGATCGCGGATGAGCTGGGGCTTGGCGGAGCGGACGATCAGGGTAAAATGGAAAATTTAATCAAGGCGTTGGATGAACTGAAGTCAATGATCGGCGTGAAGCCGACGATCCGCGACTACGGCGTCGATGAGAAGGACTTCCTCGACAGGCTCGACGACATGACCGAACAGGCGTTCGACGACCAGTGCACAGGCGCGAACCCACGCTATCCGCTGTTAAGCGAGATCAAGGGGATGTATCTGGACGCGTATTACGGCGAACAGCGCGGGTAAGGGAGGACATCAGATGAAAGGGATTCGGCTGGATAAGGTTCTTGCGGCGCGTACCGCGAAGACTGTGTATCGCGACGGCGATTACGCCGTAAAGGTGTTCAACGAGGGTTACTCGAAAGCGGATGTCCTGAACGAGGCGCATAACCATGCCTTGGTTGAGGAAACAGCGCTGGACGTTCCACAGATCGAAGCGTTGGGCATGATCGAAGGCAAGTGGGCCATTGTAATGGATTACATTCCCGGCCCGACGCTGGCGCGGTTGATGCGGGAACACCCGGAGAATAAACAGGCGTACATCGGCATGATGACGGAACTGCAAATGCGCATGCACGCGCAGACCGCGCCGAAGCTTAACTACCTGCGCGATAAGATGAGCCGCAAGCTCACCGAAGCGCGGATCAGCCCCGCGATGCGCTACGAACTGCAGGTACGCCTGGACTCGCTGCCCGCGCATACGAAGGTGTGCCACGGCGACTTCCAACCCTCGAATATTATCATCCGGGAGGGCGACGGCGTACCATTTATCATCGATTGGTCGCACGCCACGCAGGGCAACGCCTCAGCGGATGCGGCGCGGACCTACCTGCTATTCAACTTGGAGGGAGATTTCGACAGCGCTGAGATCTACTTAAAGCTGTTCAGCCAGAAGAGCGGCGCGTCTATCAAGTACGTGAAGAAATGGCTGCCCATCGTCGCCGCGTCGCAGTCGGTCAAGGGCAAGCCGGCGGAACGCGAGTTCCTGATGCACTGGATCGACGTTGTGGAATACGAGTAAGGCTTATGGTGTAACGCCCATCTCCCGCGCGCCGACAGGGGAAGGCGCGTCGCAATACATTTCCCCAGGAAAGGAAGCGGTAAACCATGCTAAAGCTATCCGTCTGCATCGGTTCTTCGTGCCACATTAAGGGATCACGGCACGTCGTTGAGGATCTGCAATACCTCATCTCGGCGCACAACCTGCAGGAGCTGGTGGAACTGTCCGGCACGTTCTGCATGGGCAAGTGTCAGCAAGGCGTGTGCGTGACGGTTGACGACGCGTTGAGTACCGTATCGCCCGATACCGTGAACGCGTTCTTTGAAAAGGAAGTCCTGGCGAAGGTTGTTTGACCCTGATAAAAACGCTGTTATGGAGGGCGGGGCATGCCGGATTTCGTGCGGCTGAAGAAATCCAACTGTAAGAATTGCTACAAATGCATCCGGCATTGCCCGGTGAAGTCGATCCGCTTCTCGGGCAGCCAGGCGCATATCGTCGGGGAGGAGTGCATCCTGTGCGGGCAATGCTTCGTCATCTGCCCGCAGAACGCTAAGGAGATCGCTGACAGTACAGAGACCGTCAAGGTGATGATACAGTCAGGGGCGCCAGTTGTGGCGAGTGTTGCGCCGTCGTTCATCGCCAACTACGACTGCGCGGGGTTGGGCGCGCTGCGCAAAGCATTGACGCGGCTGGGCTTTGCGGACGCGGAAGAGACCGCGATCGGCGCGACGATCGTCAAGCGTGAGTATGAGCGGCTGCTCGAAACGCGGCAGGACGTTGTGATCTCCACCTGCTGCCATAGTGTCAACCTGCTTGCGCAGAAACATTTCCCGGCGGCTGCTCGGTATTTGGCAAACGTGCTCTCGCCGATGCAGGCGCACTGCGCGGACATAAAACGACGTTGTCCGGAAGCGAAGACTGTCTTCATCGGCCCGTGTGTCGCGAAGAAGGATGAAGCCGAACGCTATCCCGGCATAGTGGACGCGGTGATGACGTTCGAGGAACTGACGCGCTGGCTGCGTGATAAACACATCACGTTGGATCGCGAGGAGGAACGGAACGAGCGCAGCCGCGCCCGGTTGTTTCCATGCGCCGGTGGCATACTGCGGACGATGAACCGGGATATGGGCCGCTTCACCTATATGGTCGTTGACGGTGTGGAGAACTGCGCGAACACGCTGCGGGAACTGGAGGCGGGCGGCCTGAGCCATTGCTTCATCGAGATGTCGGCGTGCGCTGGCAGCTGTGTCGGAGGCCCGCTGATGGAGAAGACCCGCCGTTCGCCGGTACGCGACTTCATGACTGTGGAGCGGTACGCCGGTCCTGATGACTTCGACGCGGAAAGCGCTATCGATAGCCGCAAAGTGTTCCCGCCACTGCGCCGAAACGCGCTAATCCCCGGCGAGGCCGCGATCACGGAGATACTGCGTAAGATGGGCAAGAACTCCGAAAAGGATATGCTCAACTGCGGCACCTGCGGGTATAACACATGCCGCGAGAAGGTAATCGCGGTGTACCAGGGCAAGGCCGACCTGACTATGTGCCTGCCGTTCCTGAAGGACCGCGCGGAGAGTTTCTCCGATACGATCCTTAACAATACGCCTAACGGTATCATCGTACTGAACGAGGATATGGAGGTCCAGCAGATTAACCGCGCCGCGCTGTCCATGATGCGCATTTCGAACGCAACGGCTGTGATGGGATCGCCCGTCGTGCGGATACTTGACCCGTCTATATTCATGAACACGCTGCTCTCCGGTCAAAGCGCGCGCGACCAGAAAATCTACCTCGCCGAGTATAACCTGTACGCGGAAATGACGATTATCCTTGACAAGGAATACAACGTGGTCGTGTGTATCATGCGCGACGTAACACAGCAGGAGGCGCAGCGGGCGAGCCGGGAGCAGAGCAGCCGCGCGATCATCGAAACCGCGGACCGCGTGGTGGAAAAACAGATGCGCATCGTGCAGGAGATAGCGTCCCTGCTGGGCGAGACGGCTGCTGAAACGAAGATCGCGCTGACGAAGCTGAAGGAGTCGATCGCTGATGACTAGGCCCAGTTTGGAAAACAGCGCGGTGTGGCTTGCGCCGGGTTTTTCGTCCCCGCAAGGATCGCTAAACGAGACGGACCATGGGTCCGCCAACCGGAGCGTTGACACAGCGGGGACGGAAAAGACGACGCAAGACCCCTGCGGGATTTTTCAAACACGCCCTTACCTATGCCTGGATATCGGAAGCGCGAGCGTCAACCACGCGGGCGAGGAACTGTGCGGCGACCATGTGGAGGTCATATCCGACAGCGAACAGTCCGCCGTAGTCGTGCTGGCGGATGGCATGGGCAGTGGCGTAAAGGCGTGCATCCTCTCGACGCTGACCAGCAAGATCCTCTCCACGATGATGCATGCCGGCTTACCGATCGAGACATGCGTCGAGACGATCGCGGCTACGCTGCCCGTGTGCTCCATGCGGGGCATAGCGTATTCTACGTTCACGCTGATAAGCGTCAAGGACAGCGAATTCGCCGAGATATACCAATACGACAATCCGCCGGTTACGCTGCTGCGCGGTGGGACGCGCTGTGAGCTGACGACGGAGGAGATAACTATCGGCGACAAGCGGATCATGAAGTCGCGCGCGCGGCTGATGGAGAACGATGTGCTGCTGGCGATGAGCGACGGCTGTCCGCACGCGGGGATCGGCGTCACATATAACTTCGGCTGGAAAATGGAGAATATCATCGAGTTCATGGAACCTGTCAGCGCGGCGGGTTACACAGCCAAGACGATCTCCACACTGCTGGTGGACGCGGTGAACAGCCTATACGGTGGTAAGCCCGGTGACGACGCGACTGTATGCTCAATGCGCGTGCGCAGGCGGGCGCCCATGAACGTACTGTTCGGTCCTGCCGCTAACCGCTGCGACGACGACCAGATGATGCCGCTGTTCTTTTCCAAGGAAGGTAAGCACATCATCTGCGGCGGCGCGACCGCGTCCATCGCGGCGGCTTACCTGGGTAAACGGCTTACGCCTTCGTTAGATTTTATCGATCCGGAAATCCCGCCCATCGCCACGCTGGATGGCGCTGATCTGGTGACTGAGGGCGTCATCACGATGAACCGCGTGTTGACATACGCGAAAGACCACATATCAAGCAACGAGCTGCACTCGCGGTGGGACGTAAAGCGCGACGGCGCGTCGATGATATGCCGCATGTTGTTTGAGGAAGCAACGGACATCAACTTTTATGTTGGCAAGGCTATCAACCCGGCGCATCAGAATCCGGAACTGCCGATCAACTTCAGCATAAAGATGCAGTTGGTGGCCGAACTGTCCGAGTGCCTGCGGAAGATGGGCAAGCGCGTCAAGGTCAGCTACTTTTAACACACGGGAGGGGCCTCATGAAAAAGTTTGACACAAAGGTACAGCATCTGAAATATCTGGCGCTTCGTGAGGTCGCGAAGCTCGCGTGGAACGGAACGCTGGCTCGGGAGGCTATTGGTATTCCGGAGCGGATCATCCCTGGCAACCAGCCGACCATGCGCTGCTGCGTTTACAAAGAGCGGGCGATCATCGCCGAGCGTGTCAAACTCGCGATGGGTGGGGATCGGTCGAATCCAAACGTGATAGAGGTAATCGGCCTGGCTTGCGACGAGTGCCCCATGGGCGGGTATGAGGTCAGCAGCGCGTGCCGGGGATGCCTGGCGCATCGATGTGAAGACGTATGCAGGCGCGGCGCTATAACGTTCAACCAGAAGCGCGAGGCGCGCATCGATAAAACCCGGTGCGTCGAGTGCGGCCAGTGCGCGAAGGTCTGTCCCTACGGCGCAATCCTGAACTATACGCGCCCATGCGAGCGTTCGTGCAAGGCCAAGGCAATCCGCGTTGGCGAGGACAAGGTCGCGCGGATTGACGGCGGGAAGTGTGTCGCGTGCGGCGCGTGCGTGTACCAGTGCCCATGGGGAGCTATCATGGACAAATCATACATACTTGACGTCGTGGATCTGCTCAAAGACGCGGTGAGCGGCGCGGGGCGGAAGGTTTACGCCGTCGTCGCGCCGTCCATATCCAGCCAATTCACCTACGCGAAGCTGGGGCAGGTGGTTGCCGGGTTGAAGCGGCTGGGATTCCACACAGTGGTGGAGGCGGCGCTCGGCGCGGACATGGTCGCGATGTCGGAGTCAAGGGAGCTGGCAAAGAAGGGAATGCTGTTAAGCTCCTGCTGTCCGGCGTTTGTGTCGTATGTGCGCAAACATTTCCCCGCTCTGGAGACGCGGCTGTCGCAAAGCCTTTCGCCCGCCGCGACCATATCGCGGTACATCAAGTCTGTCGATCCGGCGGCGAAGACCGTGTTCATCGGCCCGTGCACCGCGAAAAAGGCGGAGTACAGCGACACGCCGGCGGCGGAATTCGTTGACTCAACACTGACATTTGAGGAACTACAGGCTTTGTTCGACAGCCGGGAGATTGATATAAACGCGTTGGAGGAGGACGTGCTGGACAACGCGTCCTACTATGGCAGGATATTCGCGCGCAGCGGCGGACTCTCGGACGCTCTCGCGCAGGGCTTGCGCGAGAGCGGCTTGGATGATTTTGAGCTTAGAGCCTTTCCGTGCGACGGGATCGAGGAGTTTCGCGTCGCGTTGCAGCGTCTATCCAGGAACACGCTGGACGCGAACTTCATCGAGGGTATGGCGTGTGTCGGTGGGTGTATCGGCGGCGCGGGCTGCCTCACACACGGCGAAAAGAATAAGTTGGAGGTGGATAAATATGGGCGTGAGGCGCTTGAGAAGACGATTGGGGACGCGGTTCGGGTGCTGCCCGAATCCGTAACGTTGGGCAAAAGCGGTATTTTTTAGCAATAAATCCTAATATTGGCTAATACTACAAGTTCATTTCGCAAGATAATCACGCGGACGAGCATATTGCGCGTATCCGTTAAACGCAAAAGCGAAATGTCAGGATGAATCGTCCGCTATCGAACCGTCATGGTTTGACCGCCATCGCGCCCAAAGAGATCCGTACTTTCCGTATCCAGATTAATCAGGACGTGAAGACGGTCAAGCTATAACTCGGATGCAGGGTCTCGCCTTGTTACAATTATTTGCATTAACCCTTGTCTATGCATTTTTATTAACTCATCTATAGTAATATATGCTAACTTGAATATCTACGTTTGGGATAATCTATCTTTTTGTTATTCTTGGCTATTGTGCTGCTAGCTCCTTTCAATACACAATGTAACGGGTCTGCCCAGACTGCGGCGAGCCCATGCGGGCGATAGGTAAACAAGTAGTGCGCGAGGAGTGGAAGCTGATCCCCGCGCGTGTAGAACTGATCCGGTACGAGCAGTACGCGTATGCGTGCCGCGCGTGTGAGAAGTCTGGCATATAAATGCCGATCAAGAAGGCGGAGGCGCCTGATCCCGTAATCAAGAACGGGAACGTGTCGCCGGAAGCTGCGGCGTATACGGCGGTATGGAAGTTCGTGGTGGGTGCGTCGATATACCGTCAAGAACAGGAATGGACTCGCTGCGGAGTGAAATTATCGCGGCAGACGATGCGCGACTGACTGCTGAAGGCGTGCGCGATGTGGCTGGATCCGATATACGAAGAGCTGAAACGCAGGTTGACGCGGCACAAAGTTCTTCACGCCGACGAATTCAGGATGGAGTTGCTTCACCCGGAAGGCAAAAGGAAGCCGGTAAATGGCTATATGCGGACATATCGGATGAGTTGGAAAGCGGAGCCAGCGATCATCATATACGAATTCCAGCCGGGACGTGAGTGGGTATACCCGGAAACGTTCCTGAAAGACTGGTCGGGGTATATCCACGCTTACGGATATATCGTATATCATAAATTACCTGACGCGATAATCATGCTGGGACGCTGGGCGCGCATGTGCCGGTGTTTCTACAAGGCGTATGATAACTTGAAGGCCGACGCCAAGCGCAAAGGCTCCACCGCCGAAAAAGGACTGGAGTACCGCAACGCGCTGTTCGAGATAGAGCGCGGTATCCAAACCTTTACCGCGCGGGAACGGTATGACACGCGTATGGAGCGTTCGAAACCGATCGTGGATGAATTCTTCGCGTGGGTCGACTCACTGAATGCCACGCCTAAGTCAGACATAGGCGCACGCAGGTATACTCGATCTTGCAGCGCGAATACCTAGAGCGGTTCCTGCTGGACGGCAGGCTGGAGATTGACAACAACCGGGCTGAGCGTTCATTCAAGCCGTTTGTTATAGGTCGCAAG
>JAISWI010000036.1 GCA_031270865.1 Oscillospiraceae bacterium | reverse complement strand
GCGGCGCGCCCCCCCCCCCCCCGAACCTCACTCCGCGTAATGGGCGCTGCCCGCAAGGTTTTTTTATGCCCTGGGGGGCTGTGGTTTGTTGGTTAGGGCGGGGGGACGGGGGGCTCCGCCCCGCACCCCGCAAGGGGGTTTCACCCCCCTTGACCCCCAGACCAGCGTGACGCTGGACCCGCGTGGCCAGGGTGGGTTGTTCCTCTAGGTTGCTACTTGCTTGCGAGATATTCCTTATAAGCCGACTCTATTATCGGATTAATGTGATTATAATAATCCATATACCCGACCTTCTCGGCCTTCTGTTTCCATTCAGCTATCAACGCGTCAAACTCCGCGTCCGTCTTAGCCATGTACAGCTTGCCGATGTACTCCGCCTGCCACGCGTCCAACTGCGACTCCAATTCCCCCAGCGGCTCCCCAGCCACAATCCCTAAATCGTACGCGAAGGCATTATCGTCCCTCGTCATTCCTGCCCTTGCCGCGTTCGCCTCTACGGTCAACCCCATGTCGATCCCTAGCAGTTCCTTATACTCTATATCATACTGGTCTTCCTTATACGCCTGGTAATACTTGTTCTCAGTCAATATATACGCGTCCCCATCACCATCATACCCCCCATAGTAATTCGAGAAAATCGCGTACTTCCCTATCCCTGTCTTTTCCACAAAGTCCGGGTCATTCAGCGCCAACTCTATAACCTCATCCTTCGGCTTCCTGAACCCTTCCTCGTCGTAATCCCAGTCCACCCCTTCAACGCCCATGCTTTGGAAGACAATCCCATCCTCTGTCGCCAGCCACGCCAGACGCTTGAAAATCTCCTCCGCGTCCTTGCAATTCTTCGTAATATACAGCGCGGTCAACCCAAAAGGCATATACTGCCCGCTGATCTGTTCCGCCGTTACCCCCGAACCCTCCGGGTACTTCATCCATGTATACGGTACCAGCTTCTGTTCCGGATACCCTGCGGCCGCCCTTGCCGTATTTGCCACACCATCCAGCCAATCCCCCGCGTACCAGCTTGTCAGCACAATCCCTTGCGCCAGCTTCTGGTTATACGCGTCCTGGTTCATCGTTACCGCTTCCGGATCGGCGATCCCTTCCTTATACGCCCTATTCAGGAAGCGCATGGCCCACATCCATTCGTCCGAATCGAACCCATACTCCCTTGTCCAGTTATCGGCCTGCGTGGATGAACCCAGCCAGCAATGCGAGCCTCCGAACCTTTGCAGCGCGTAAATAGACCATGTCGCGCCCCACGCGTCGGCGAACCAACCTGAGAAGGCGTAGGTCTTCCTGCCGTCGTACTCCGGCATTGCCTCCTGCATGGCCTTAGCCATGTCGAAGAACCCATCCAAGTCTGTTGGCCTAGGCAGATCGGCCGGATCCTCCGCCAGCTTCTTCCAAACATCCAGCCTGAACCCTAGCGACGGCTCTATGCACGGATACTCCTCGGTATACCCGAACTGGCCCGGCACGTAATAAAACCTGCCCTGATAGCCTTCCGCGCTGATGTCGAAGGCTTCCGGCGACCTGGACATCTTTTCATACAGGTCTGGCGTATACTCGGCTATCCAGTCGGTCAAGTCGTACAGGTGTCCCCCGGTGATGTAGTTATCCATCTCGGGGCCTGGCTTCTGGCCTATGGCGTCGGGGTAATCGCCGCCTGCCAGCATGAGGGTATGCCGGGTTTCCGGGTCGGAGGCGGTATACTCCCACTGGATATCGATGCCCAGCTTCTCGCGCAGGTACTTATGGGATTCGTCCTCATCCACGAAGGTGCCGGGGTCCGGGTCTGCTGTCCAGATGGTGAATGTCAGCGGTTCTAGCGTTTCGCCTGACGCTCCCATAGCGGCCGCCGCGATCATTGGCAGGACCATTGCCGCGATGATCAGTTTAGCGAATAGTTTCCTTCCATGTTCCACAGGTATAGCCTCCTTGTTGATAATATGCCAGCCGGACCGCTCTCTGCGTCCGGGAGGTCCCATACAAACCATGGTCAACCCTTCACCGCGCCCATCATAATGCCCTGCGTGAAGTATTTCTGGAAGAATGGGTATACTACAATAATAGGAATTGTAGCGATCATCGTTATAGTAGCCCTCATGGACTCGGGGGTAAGGCTGCGCAGAGCGTCGTTGGACATGGGGACGTCCTTCGAGGTCTTGACCACCGCGCGTTTGAGCATGCCCATGAGCACGGTCTGCACCGGCGTGAGGCGCGGCGAGGACGCGTTGAATATCGCGGCGTCGAACCACGAGTTCCATTGCCCGACAGCGTTGAATATGCACACCACGGCCAGCACGGGCAGGCACAGCGGCAGCACGATCCTTATGAATATGGTATGATCCATCGCTCCGTCTACCTCCGCGGATTCCCACAGCTCGCCCGGCAGCTCCTGTATATATGTCCGTATAAGTATCATGTTGAATATCCCAACCAGCCCGGGCGTCACATAGACCAGGAACGAGTTGGCCAGCCCGTACGCCCTGACCGTCAGGTAGTAGGGGATCAGCCCCCCGCTAAGGTACATCGTCAGAACGAAGAAGCGGTTGAAGAACTTCCTAAAGACCAGGTTAGGCCGGCTCAGGACATACGCCAGCATGGACGTGCACAGCACGGAGGACACGGTCCCTACGACTGTGCGCGAGACGGAGATGAACGCGGCCTGGCCCAGGTCATGCGTGGCCCACACCTGTTGGTATGAGACTACGGAAAGCTTCCTCGGCCAGAAGTATATCCCGCCGCGCAGCGCGTCCATCGGGTCGTTTAGCGAATAGATGAGCAGGTAGTAGAACGGGTAAAGCATCAGGATCGCCATCACCAGCAGAAGGCCGGAGGCGATATAGTTGAACAGGTTGTCGGACAGGCCGGGTTTCCGCGCCGTCAGCGTCGCCATGTCCCCTCTCCTCTCATAACTGGTATAATCACATTAAACATCAGCGCGATTACGCTAAATCAGCGAGCGCCCGTTTATGCGCTTTACCAATCCATTAACCAATACCATCAGGATTATGCTCACAAAGTTATTGAACATGCCGATCGCCGTCGCGTATGAGAAGTTCGCGTTCTGCAGGCCCATGCGGTATACCATCGTGTCGATCGTGTCGCAGTAATCCAGGTTTGCGGGATTCTGGAACACGTACACCTGGTCGAACGCGCCGTTGATCAAGCCGCCGGCCGCTAGAATCAGCATCACCGATATCGTCGGGACCAGTCCCGGCAGCGTGATATGCCATATCCTCGCCCAGCGCTTCGCGCCGTCCACGTATGCCGCCTCATAGAGGCTGGGGTCGATGGAGCCCATGGCGCCCAAGTATACGATGGTTGACCAGCCCAGGTTCTTCCACAGCCGCGAGAAGATCAGCATCGGCCAGGCCGTGGAGGGCAAACCCAGGAACATGATGGGGGTATCGATAAGCCCCGTCGCCATGAGCAGGTTATTCACCACGCCCTGTATTGAGAAAAACTGGAAGAACACCCCGCCCACGATCACCCACGAGATGAAGTAGGGCAGGTATGATATCGTCTGCACGACGCGCTTGTAGCGTTTGAAGCGCAGCTCGTACAGTATGACTGCCAGCGTTATCTCGCAGGGCATGGATACCGCGAGCGAGGCGATGTTGACGACCAGCGTGTTGCGGATCACCTTGCCGAAGTCCAGGCTCTGCGCTAGGAACTTCTTGAAATTATCAAGCCCGACCCACGGCGCGCCCAGTATGGCCGATCCCGGCTTATACCTGACGAACGCCAGGTACCATCCCCACAAAGGCCCATATGAGAACAGCAGAACCAGCGCGAAGCACGGCAGCAGCATCAGCAGGAGCATCCGCTGCCGGTACAGCTTGCGCGTCAGGGCGCTGCGCTTGCGCGATGGGAGCGGCTGGCAGGTCATTGGTTATGTCCTCCCATTATTGATGATGTGGCGGTTAACCCACTGTGATTACGGCGATACCGGCGGCCAATCCCTCCGCGCGGGCGGCCAGAGTGACGGCGCCCGGCTCGCCGTGGCATTTCACAACGACCATCGCGCGGCCCTCATGGACGCTGCGCGTATCGCCCACATAGGCCTCTTCCGACACCGGATCGCCGCTGCCCACGGCCAGCAGCGAGCCTGGACCGGATACGCTGAATTGAAGCGTGACCGCCGCGTCGGGTACCCGGCGGCCTCGATCGTCGACCGCCTCGGCCATGACGAACGCCAACGCGCCGAACGTCGCGGGGACGCGCGCCTTCTCCGCTGTCAGCCGTACCGCGGCTGGCTTGCCGACGGTTGTCAGGATGGTTTCGGCGCGGGCGACGCCATTGCGGTGGCCGACAGCCTTAAGCGTGCCCGGCTCATAGGTAATGTCGAACGACGCGGTAAACCGCTCGGCCTCCCCGCAAGGTTTCCTGCCGACGGACCTGCCGTTCAGGAACAGCTCGACCTCATCGTCGATGGAATACACATCCACCTGTATGGGCTTGCCCTCGAAGCCGCGCCAGGTCCATGAGTCCGTCACGTCCGGCCAGCCCCACGCCTTCATATATACCGGTTTGCCGTAATGCTGGGGTTTATATACCGCTATATAAGGATTGTCGGCCCTGCCCCAAACGCAGTCGCGGTAATAGGATTGGGGACGCTTGAACCCGCAGATATCGATGTCGCCGCAGTACGCCTGATGCCACGGGTAATCGCCGCAGAAGGCGTCCTCCTGCTGGTAAGTGACGCGGCCTATGCCCGCTTCGCCCAAATAATCCAGCGCGGTCCATACGAAATCGCCGATCACGTTGGTGAAACGTTCCGTCTCGCGCCATGTTTCATAGGCTTTCGCCGGGAAGGTTTCGGTTCCGCATATCACCCTGCCGGGATGCCGCGCCGTGTCCTTCTCATAGCGCTCATACATGTAGTTGTAACCAACCACGTCCAATGGTTTCGCGAAGTCTTGGGTTAGCGCGTCCCAGACGTCGTCGGTGTCGGGGCGCAGCGCGGCGGGCAGGCCGCCCTTCTGTCCGGGCTCGGGAATGCCGCACAGCGCGTTCGTGATGGCGCGGGTGTGATCCAGCGAGCGGACGAACGCCGCGAGCGCCCGCGCGGTCGCGTAGCCGTTGGACCGGCCATCCCGCTCGCAGATCTCGTTCCCGGTCGACCACATGACTACGCTGGGGTGGTTCCGGTCGCGCAGGACCATCGAGGCCAGGTCCCTTTGCCACCACTCGTTGAAGAACATCGCGTAGTCGGCGGCCATCTTCTCAACGGTCCACGCGTCGAACGCCTCGTCGATAACCAGCATGCCCAGCCGGTCGCACGCGTCCAGGAACGCTGGCGATGGCGGGTTGTGGGCGCACCGGACCGCGTTAAATCCATTATTCTTTAATAACATGACCTTGCGTTCCTCGGCGTCGCCGCGCGCGGCGGCGCCCAAAAGCCCGCAGTCGTGGTGGACACACCCGCCGCGCATCTTCAAGGGTTTGCCGTTCAATTGGAAACCGCTCGACGCGTCGACGCTGATGGTTCGCAAGCCGACGGTGGTTTCCTCGCTGTCCACGAGTTGGCCATCCTCAAATAATTCGGAGCGCAGTATATATAAATTCGGCAAATCCACCGACCATGGCATGGGATTATCCACCATAATCAACTGTGTCAGCTCGGTTTGGGATCCTTCTGTAATCCGATGGGAGACCTCCGCTGCCGCGACGGTCTGGCCGTCCCTCTCCAGGCTGGAGCGCAGGAGAATATCGACCGGCGCGTGTCTGGCGTTGGAAAGGCGCGTCCTGACCCTCATTGCGGCGGACTGTTCGCTAAGGCTTTCGGTATAGGCGAACACGCCCCAATTATCGATGGATAACCTATCCTTTATGATAAGCCAGACAGGACGATAGATGCCCGAGCCGCTGTACCACCTGGAGTTGGGGCTGGCGTCGTTGTTCACACATAACGAAATATGGTTATCCTCGCCGGGCAGGAGGTGGTCGGTCAATTCACATATGAATGAGGTATAACCATATGGATGACGCGCGGCCATCTGCTGGTTGATCCGGACCGCCGCGTTCATATACACTCCCTCGAACAGCAGGAAAACGCGCTTGTCCCTCCATTCGACATTGACCGGAAACCGCTTCTCGTAGTAAGCGATGCCGCCCGGGAAGAAGCCGCATGAGTTGAGGGTACGCGCCGATGGGTCGCGCCTCATGCCGACGCTGAAGTCGTGGGGCAGGTCGACGATGTTTTCCGCTTGGCCGTGAGTTAGGTAAGCCTGGCGGTTGTCGGGCTTGAACACCCAGCCCCTATTTAGAGATATTTTCATAACAATACACCCCCTGAGCGATACCGCGTAAGGGGAAGCGTGGAGATGTCCCCTTTTAGGAAGATGTTACGCTGGCCGGCAAGGGTTGTATACAGGCGGGTCGTATGATCGGTGGTCGATTTGTTTGATGGCGCGCCCGGCGAGGTGATAGGGGTTTGTTCCCGTCCCCGCCAATGCGTGGCGGCGTGGAGCCGCGATCAAATCTGGGAGCGGTAGGGATTGAGGCGCGTCCTGACACGATTACGTATATCGCCATGGCTGGCCGTAAGGGCTGCGCGTCGCGCCTCACGCTTCACCAGTCGCGCCAAACTTGGTTGCGCTACAACCATTTGGCGCGACTGTGGCGCTTCCGGCGCGAATGGGTACGACTACGCGATGTTAAGACGCTTCTCCAATACTGTTACGCGTTTGGCTAACGGGTCGTAAACATCAAGATGTGTATCAACCAGAATCGAGATCTCGAAGCCTTTGCCTTCGTTTATCTTTAATCCAGTCTGGTGAGCTTCCACTCTTCTTAATGACGCAAGTACGCTCTGAACGCGGCAAGGTCATAGTCCGGCGTTCTAATGGCCTTCTTCAACAAGATTTGACCGACTTCCAGTTTAAGAAGCCGCTCCTCAATGTCGGATAGGCGGGCTGCAATCTTCGCCTGTCCGGCCTTCACGTCGGTCATGTCCGCGGACAGTTTGGTAAGCGGCGCTAGAATCTGTTACTCGCTGTTCATTGGTTCAACCCCTTTCGATGTCCTGCCGTAGACTGGACGGACGCGTTTAGTCAAGGGCTAATCGCGGCTGACCGCGGCGATCCCGCGCCGCGGTCCATGCCGCCATCGACTATACGTCCCCTCCCCTATCCCCTCACAAACCTATCCATCCAATCCGTAATCTCGTTGAGTCTTCTTACGCGGTTCTTCGGTTTTCCGGAGCGCGACAGCTCGTGGTTCTCGCCCTTGAACAATACCAGACGTGTTGGCGTATCCATCAGTTTCAGCGCGTAGTACAGCTGCAGCGCCTCGGCCATCGGGCAGCGGTAGTCCTCGTCGCTGTGCAGCACCAGCGTGGGCGTCTTGAACGCGGGCGCGTACTTGATCGGCGACGCCCGCCACCACTCCTCGGGGTTTGTCCACGGCGCGCCGACCATCTGGTCCGCGCCGAACGTGTGCCCGATGTCGCTGATGTTCGAGAAGCTCAGCCAGCTCGCGATCGACCGCTGCGTCGCCGCGCCCTTGAACCGGTCGGTATGCCCGATG
This sequence comes from Oscillospiraceae bacterium, assembly GCA_031270865.1. Classification (GTDB taxonomy): domain Bacteria; phylum Bacillota; class Clostridia; order Christensenellales; family Aristaeellaceae; genus BNUH01. The sequence goes on along the minus strand of JAISWI010000036.1, from coordinate 31,422 downwards.
ATCCAGTTCGTCATGAACCCGCCGTATGACCCTCCGGTCACGCCCAGACGCTCCGGATCAATAGCGGGATATTTTTCCAAAACGGCGTCGACAAATCCCATTATATCGTCATAATCTACCTTGCCATACTTGCCGCGCAGGTCGGCGAACTCGTCGCCCCGGCCATCGCCTCCAGTGGGGTTGCAGTACATCACCGCGTAACCTCTGCCGCTCCAGTACTGCGTTTCGTGGAAGAATACCGACCCGTACGCCGTCTTTGGCCCGCCGTGTATGTCCAGTATAGCGGGCGCTTTGCCTCCGCCCGGCCACTCGTCGGGCGGTATTACCCAGCCGTGGATCGCCACGCCCTCCTTATTGGTAAATGTTAACGGCTCCGGCGTGGATATCTTGTAACCGGACAGCAGCTCGTCGTTTAGCCCGCTCAGCCGATTCTCCTCGCCATCGGGCGTTACCTCATATATATCGGGCAGGCCGTCGCCGCGCATCGCGATCGCCGCGTAACCGTCCTTCCACGGGATGAACTCCACGACCATGCCCGGCCGCGCGGTGACTTGGCTGAACTCGCCTTTTCCAATATCATACGCGCATATATGGCAATCATTTACAACGGTGTTCAAAAACGCGGCCTTGCCGCGCGCGAACACCAGCCCGCTGTCAATATTACCCAGCTTCGAGTCGCTGCCCACTGTGTTTCTGTGGTTATACGCTCCGTCGGGCGTTTGGTCGAGCGTCTCATGCGCGCCGTCGGCGTTTATGCGGGTCAGGCGCGGGTTGGTGTTCTCGCCATGCGGGGCGTCGGGTTTGATGGACGCGTAGTAGATCAGCCCGTCCGGATCGTAGCCTACGCTCACGAAGTGACCCTCCGGCGCGCCGTGTACGCTCCGGACGGTCTTTGTCGCCAGGTCGACCTCCATCAACGCGCTGTATCGCGGCGCCTTGTCCTTGTAAACCTGTTGTGTGAACAGCGCCTTCGTCCGCGCCGCGTTGAGCGTTGGCTTGCCGGCGTTCGCCCATGGATCGGTGAGAAGCGCGGCCGTGCCGCCTTCCCATAGGTACAGCGCGGAACGCTTCCCGCCCAGCAAGCCCTGCCCGTTGAACCAGAACGGCAGTTCGTCTATGACCGTCGCCGCGTCGTCCTGTTCCTTTCGGGCGGCCAGCGCCTTATCCATGTCGCCGCCGTTCTCGTCCAGCAGCGCGTTCAGGCGGTGGTCCAGCGTGGCGCGGAACAACGCCTTGCCTTCGGCCAGCCACTCTATATCAAGGACCTTGCGCGGGACGCGCAGCGTCTCCCGCGCCTCGCCGCCGTCATACGGCAGCAGCTGGTATACCGTCAGCGGCGCGCCGCGCTTTATGTCCTCCTTGTCCTTTTCCTTACGCGCCGACGCGAACACGATCCCGCGCTCCGTCGGCGTGAAGTCCTGCGCGTCGCGCGAGGACGTCAGCTGGACGGCCTTGCCGTCCTGAAGGCGGTAAACGTCACTGTCATACGCGTTGCGCTCTATGTCGCCCCGCTTGCCAATGAAGTACAACGCGCCGTTGTATGATTTCAGATGGGATGGATACAGGCATTTCGCGAAAAAGTCGACCGGGACTCGCTCTGGCATATATGCCTCCTGACACGGTTATAGTATACATGGCGGTATACCGTGTTTTTGTCAGTATATCATAGTTTTACCCTTCGCGCCAGCGATGGCGCGCCACGTGGTGGCCGTCCCCGGCGTCGGCCAGCTCCGGCTTGGCCGCCGCGCAGACGTCGAACGCCATCGGGCAGCGCGTGTGGAACGGGCATCCCTGCGGCGGCTTGAACGCGCTGGGCGCCTCGCCCTGCAGCGGCGGCTTGATCTTTCCCCGGCCCGGCATCCCCGACGGCACCGCCGATAACAACGATCGGGTATATGGGCGCGGAGGCTCGCGGTAGACGGCGGCGGTCGGCCCGGTCTCCATCAACGCGCCCAGGTACATCACGCCGATTTGCGCGCTGAAGCGGCGGATTACGCCCAGGTCGCGCGATATGAATAGGTATGTCAGGCGCAATTGCTCCTGCAGGTCTACCAGCAGGTTTAGTATCCGCGCCTGTATGGATACGTCCAGAGCGGCTATAGGCTCGTCCGCGACTAAGAAATTCGGTTTCGGCGCTAAGGCTCGGGCGATGCGGACGCGCTGGCGCTGCCCGCCGGAGAACTCGTGCGGGTATCGGCGCAGGCAGTCCGCCTCCATGCCGCATAGCTTCAGCGTCTCGGCCGCCAGGTCGAGCGCGGACTGGCCGCTGGCTAGTTACTCGCAGGTCGTTTATCTCCAACTTTGGCGACTTTTTCCTAAAAAAGCAAGATCCTTCCATACCCAGGCCGTTGGGTGTGAACATAATGCCGATGCCAAACGTGGCTGGCGGGGCATACCTGCCGGTTCGGGATGGTCGTCCCGCCAATCACCTAACACCCGTAAACCGCATAGGGTAACCCGTAAGAAGGTTTCTATGTATGGATACATATGTTTCCAGAAGCAATGGAGGATTCCCAGAAGGTTGTAAGCTTTCCGTTGTTTCACGCGACAGCGGCTCGGCTTGTTGGATCGCGCGGGGTTTCGCCCGCGGACTCAGGTTGGGCGGCTATAGTATATAGGACCGGACACGTCAAGCGCGGCGCCGGTATATATGAGTCACGAAGAAAGGAAGTTTCCCTACATGAATACGGCATCAGCGGCTGCGGTTTCCACGCCACGCGACCCTGTCGGCGACGTTATCTTCAACTATGCCTACGACCCGTTCCCCGCGAACCCGGGTGAGATCGACTGGAACCTAACCCTTGACCACTCCGGTTACGACGAAGCGTATACCGAAAGCGCGTCGGCCGTGTATAACGGCAGCCCGACCGACGACCACGTGGTTTTCAACGGGCAGGATATCGACTTCTACGGTTACTTCATGTATCCGTACTACGACTATGTATTCTCGGATAAGTACCACCCCAACGGAATCGCCTTCACCCTTTCCCCAAAGAACATGAACTTCCACTCGCTCCGGCAGACGGGCTGCCTCTTTAACGGGGTGTTGTCCTTCCTCGCGGACAATATCACCCGCTATACCGGCTTCGCGCTGATACTGGAGTCCGCCAATCCACTGGGGGTGATGGAAAATACTCCCAACGCGCCCAACACATTCTCCCTGAGCATGTATTACCTGAATAATGAGGCGTGGGACACGGAACATGGCGGCTCGTTTTGGTATTCCGACGTTCAATCTTCCCTTGTCACCCGCAAGCCTATCGCGCTTATAAAAGGCGTCATACGCGGATCTGACGCGCCTTTCCGGGTGAGCGTGGAGACCGGGACCGACCCAACGGGAACAGCCTTCAAGGTATATGTGGACGGCTCCCTCGTCGCCGACCTGTCGTCCGAGGAAGCGAACAATCACATTGACGGGAACGCCCCTGGCTTCGGCTTCGGTTTCTTTACCGCGTATTACGAGCACAGCTGTAAAATCCTTACCCGCGTCGCCTACGAGCTGGCCTCGTTTGATATTTTTAATAGTCAAGATAAAGTGAAAGCTGTGGCGCGCTTTGTTGATAAGGACAACCAAAATAGCGATATCCGCGATTCCGAAACCGAAATGGGCTGGGTTGGCCAACCCTACCGCGTCAGCCAGCCTAAGACCATAGATAACAACGGGACTATCTGGTTCCTGGTGGGCAACGATATCAACGGCGACATAGACTCGGACATCCGCCGGACATATGAACCTAACGAGGCGGACAATACAACCAAACTCCTATACGCACAGCAGGGTACTGGGGCATGGGATCCGTCGCCGCCGGCCCTTAAGACAGCCCGCGTGAACGGGGGCGAGTGGGCTACGGGCAGCGCGCATTCGCCTATCGAGGTAGTGTCGGGCGACGAGATAGATTACTTCGTTACGGTTTACGGCAAGCCCGCAGAGCCAATGCTCACAATAGGCAATGGCAACCAGCCCGACGACACCACCTGGTTCAACCAGCCGCCGGCCGTCAGGAGCGGCCTGAACCCCGCGGGCATCGTGGCAGCAAAAATAAGCATAACCGATATCACTTTTGTTAGCCTGCCGGAAAACTACGCTAGCCCCGACGAATTCTTAGCGGCCCAGCCCGTATGGGGCGGCAAAGCAATACTTAAGGTGTGGGACGCCACCGAGACCGACGCCGCGAACCTGCAACCCTACTCTAAAGTGTATGTTTGGCTGACCAACGACAAGACTGACAAATACCATGCGTTCATCGGCGGCAAAGGCGGCGTCTGGATGAGCGCGAGGAACGCGGACACATACCAATTTACGAATTTCAGTAATGTGGCGCAATTCGCTGAAATGGAAGCTTTTCATACGGATAATGCCGTAAATATGGCATTAATGTACCGTGGCTGCTATAATTTGACTTCATTAAATTTAACCCGCTTTAACACTTCAAAGGTCGAAAAGATGGCTTACATGTTTTATGTGTGCAGTAAGTTGACCGATCTGAATTTAATTAGTTTTGATACATCAAATGTCATAGATATGACCGGCATGTTCGGCTTTTGCGAGAACCTATCCGCGCTAGATCTACACAGTTTTAATACTTCAAACGTGATATCTATAGAAAGTATATTCTACTACTGCAAAGCAATACAGTCGCTTGATGTTTCTAATTTAGATACTTCAAAAGTCAAAGACATGACATCCGCGTTTGGGTGGTGTCAAAAGTTGGAAACACTGAATCTTTCATCGTGGAATACTACTGAAGTTGATAAGGTTAGCGCTATATTTTACGACTGCGCGGCACTTACTGAAATCCACATGGAAAGCGCAGAGTTTACCACGGATCGCCCAGTCGTTAATACGCACGCTGTAAACGCCTTCTACGGCCATGCCGCTGGCCTGAAGGTCTACGTTGGCAACGAGACGACAGCCAACAGCGTCAAAAACTGGGGCGGCGCTAGCGTCGGTGTGGATATGGAAGTACTAGTAGAGCTGCCAATGCTCACAATAGGCAATGACGCCCCGTCCGACGACACCACCTGGTTTAACCAACCGCCGGACGTCAGGAGCGGCCTGAACCGCGAGGGCATCGTGGCGGCAAAAACAAGCATAACCCATATCACTTTTGTCAGCCTGCCGGAAAACTACGCTAGCCCCGTCGATTTCTTAGCGGCCCAGTCCGACGGTTTGTGGGGCGGCAAAGAGATACTTAAGGCATGGGACGCCACCGAGACCGACCCCGCGAACCTGAATCCCAACTCTAAAGTGTATGTTTGGCTGACCAGCGACGAGGCTGATGACACATACCATGCGTTCATCGGCGGCAAAGGCGGCGTCTGGATGAGCGCGAGGAACGCGCCCACATACCAATTTAGGTCTTTCGATAGTGTGGCGCAATTCGCTGGAATGGAAGCTTTTCATACGAATAATGCTGTAAATATGGCATACATGTACTATGACTGCAATAAATTGGTATCGTTAGATTTAATCCGCTTTAACACTTCAAATGCCGAAAACATGTATTCTATATTTTATCACTGCGATAAATTGCTCAAGCTGGATTTATCTAGTTTTAATACATCAAAGGTCATAGATATGCAAAGCATGTTCGGCTATTGTGGCAACCTATCTGAACTAGATCTACACAATTTTAACACTTCCAACGTGACATCTACAGATAGTATGTTCTTAGGGTGCTATAGAATACAGTCGCTTGATGTTTCTAATTTCGATACTTCGAATGTCATAACCATGAATAGCATGTTTTATAAATGTGAAAAGTTGAAAAATCTGAATCTTTCATCGTGGAATACTGGTAAAGTAGATAATGTTGGCTCTATATTTTACAATTGCGCGGCACTTACTGAAATCCACATGGAAAGCGCAGAGTTTACCATGGATCGCCCCCGAATTAGTACACACGCTGTAGTAAGGGCCTTCTACAACCATGCCGATGGCCTAAAGGTCTACGTTGGCGACGATGAGACAGCCGAAAGCGTCAGAAGATGGGGCAACGCCGACGACGAAAATAATCCTGTAACCGTATTGATAAAGCCACTCCCGCCCGACCAACCGCCCGCCGACCAGATGACATTGACCGACACCATCCCGAACGGCATGACTATCCAGTCCTGCAGCGCGAACCCCGACGGCAGCGCCCCGACGGTTGTCGGCCAAACGATAACATGGGACTATACCTCCGACGACCTGCCCAGGGTATTCACGGTAAAGGTTCGCGCGCTGAACGCAGGCCAGGCCGCGTATCAGTCCGCGCTGGGCGACGCGAAGGGTTACATTAACTTCGCCACAGTTGCCAATACAACCAAAGGAGCTTTGGAAGATACCAACAGCACATACCACAAGGCGGTCGAGGGCTACCTTGTAACCGAAAAATACTACATATGGGATGGCCAGTCCGACGGCATACCAAACCTGCCCAACGACCAAAAATTGGATGACGACCTGCGCTCCGCCTTGGGAAACATGGCCGACACCTACTCAGTCAAGAACATGCGCGACTCGCTCAACGGCGCCGACTACCTGGGCTACATGCGCGTAGGCATCGACACCGATATCCAGCCGGGCAATCCGCCCGACCCCGCCTACTTCGACGAACCCGGCGGCCACAACCCGAACATCGCCACAAACCTAAGCGAGACGTTGGTATTATTCTATAAAACAACCAGTGTGGATATAACTATACACTTCGCCAACGTGGACCCGCCCTACAACGACATACCCAACCCAAACTTCGACGGCGAGACCTCCGTATCAGTTAGCGCGCCGCGCGGCGTGGCGTACTGGCTGTTCACGCGGTATATGAATGGGTTCATAAATACTGATAAACCATGGGCTTTCGTGGATTATAAGGATTCGTATTCCCAAGGTACCCCGCCCGATACCACCAGGGACAACCGCCAGCATTACCCGCTCGGCGACCCCAAACATCCCATGTTCACTGCCAGCCAGATGGAGTCCAACCAGCACATCACGCTCTACTATAAACAACACGAAACGGTTTTCGTGAGTTACGCCGAATGGTCGTTGAAAACCCATATCCTCCACAACCCGGAAACCTTCTTCTCCGATACCGACCTGGCGACCCAAGGCCGCGACGGTGGCACGGCTTACTTCAGCGATAATATCGCCGCCGCCGGCAAAACCTACACATACGTCGATTACTACGAGCCAAACGGAATACAACGCTCCGACCTTCCGGAAGTAGATACTGGCGACACGATAACGTTATACTTCAGCACAAATTACAAGATTACCGAGATGTTCCACGGCATCGAGCCTGGCCAGAACAACCACGAGGTGTACCACGTCACACCGCTGGTCACGCCTGACGGCAGTATGTCCGTCGATGTGCCGGGCGGGGATGTGTTTAATAGAATGGACGCTTATAACAACCTGCCTGAACCTGACTGGACCGAACCGCCCGCGACGATCGAGCAAAGCGGCGTGACGTGGTATTACCTGGGCTGGCGCGTCGGCTGTAACGATGAAGAGCCGCTGCGGAAAGGATTGCCGCCAGAGGAATTGATCCCCGCTGTGTGGCGCGACGAGGCGTTCATCTACGTCTACGACAAGGGCCTGCCGGTCAAGACCGCCCGCGTCAGCGACGACGACGGCGTGACCTGGAACGGCTATGTTACCGGAACACAGTCACATCCCGTCAAGATCAAAGTGGGCAGTCGCGTCGAGTACACCATCCTGCCACGACCCAGCGACGTAGCGGTACAAAATCGACAAACGTCGGCTCAGGCGAATCTCGACATTGACCGGATTGGCGCGATTCCGCTCGACGAGCCGCCCGTCACGACGACCGTCTCCGACCTGCTGCCCCCGAACATGAAGTACGTATCAAGTAACACGCCCGACGGGGTAGCCGCCGATGTGACAACCGCCGAAGGAAACCGGACGCTCGTGACCTGGAGCAGCGTGGAGTTCCAGCCCGGAATGGAATTCACCGTCGTCGCCCGCGCGGACGCCTACTCGACGAAGTATGAGAACTATGCGTCCGTAGCCCGCGCGGACGCCTACTCGACGGAGTACGAGAACTATGCGTCCGTCGCCCCACAGGACTATTCGACGAAACCAACCAACTATACTTGGCATCTTTCAAAGCCGCCCTCGCCGCTGCAGATGCGAAAATGGTGCAAGGAAGCCGCGCGGAGGAGGAAACGCGCCATAGCGAACGGTGTTAAGCCGAACATCCGGCGGTATCGGCCCAGATAAATCCGGAGCGGGCGGCGACATCACAGCCGTCAGCGTTGAGCGGCGCAGGCCGTTCGCTCTGGCGGCTGTAACATCTCTCCTTGCAATTCCTGCCAACGCTTAGCGCTGTTTCATATAAATCACACGCATCAATTAGCGTATATGCCACAATGGTGGGAGGCGCTTATGAAAACATACATCCTGCCATTGTTCGATTCCCATACCCCACTCACTTGGACTGCAGCGTCATCCTACAAACCGTTAATCCATGCGGGCCAACCAAGCCGCTCTCCGTCTCCGTGAAGCCTGCTTTACGGTAAAGCCGTTTTGCCGGAACGCCGGGCACGTATCCCTCCGGATACGTCTCAACCGTTATAGGTTTGGAATGATCCAGCTCCGCCAGCGCTTTTGTTAACAATGCCTCGCCGACACCTTTCCGGCGATGGTCCGCGAACACGCCAAACCACGTTATGCGGTTATTATTGTGTGAAAAGCCAATGAATCCCATATGTGAACCAGTCTCGTCCACAGCTGTCAGGGCTTCATTCTTCCCGGTCTTGCTTCGCGCGTACGCGATGAAGTCAGGGTCGTCGCCCATATCCGCCGGGTGTCGGAATATCGGCGAGGCCTCCGTCGCCAGCGCGAACCACGCCGGCAGGTCGGACGGGACGGCGAATCGAATCGTCATAGTGGAATTATAGCGGCGGCTTTAACGGAAGTCAAGGTAACGCGCGGAGAAAACCAGCCGCCGCCCTAAATCGCGGATTGGCCGCGCCGCTCACCCACGCTCGCCATCGAACCGCGCGAACATTGACGCCGCCACTGAAAACGCCATCAGGCAAATTGGGAACACGACCATCATGTAACGGCTTGCCATTGCGGGATTGGCGCCGGGATTGCTGCCGGACACGAACCCGAATATGGCGGACAGCATGAAGAATACACCCGTGCGCGCCAGCGAGGACACGCGCGTGACGAAACTGATCCCGGCAAAGAAAGTAGCTTCGCGGCGAACGCCATGCTTACGAGCGTCCGCTTCGATCAACTCGCTGTTGATCATGTCCAAATTAGCCGTCACGCCCGCGATGCCCACGCCCACAAACGCCCCAACCACGCACGCCGGCACAAGCGATCGCGCGAAGTACATAGGGACCAGCGACAAGCCAAGCCAGATCAGCGCCGCCCGCCACGCCGCCAACGCGCCGAAACGGTTGATGGCGCGATACCACACCGCCATGGCCGGGATCGCCATCACGAAAACGGACGCGGACAGGAACGTCGCGCTAGAGTCCGGCAGGCCGAGCGAGTACTTGATGAAAAACGGGATGCCCGCCAGCAGCAGCCCGCTGCACGCCTGGTAGAAGAAATGAGACACGGACACAAACCAGAAGCCGCGGTTGGACGCCAGCGACTTCAGCGACTCGACCAGCCCGGGCTGCGGGGTGTTTTGGAAATCCTGCCGCTCCCTGCATCCCGATATCGCGTAAAGCAGCGCGGCGCAGCTGATTACGCCAAGCAGGAGCGCGGTCTGCGGATAACCCAACGCGCCAGCCAGCGTCGGCACGAGCGACACGCCGATTATCATGCCGACCAGCTGCAAGGCTTGCCTGATCGAGTTCGCGCGGTTGCGCTCGCGCGTGTCGCGGAACAATTCCGGCAGCAGCGAATGGTAGTTCACGTTGGTTATGGTGCCCGCTGTTTCTGTCAACATCATGGTTACGGTGAAATAAGCGGCCAGTGCCGCGCCAACGCCCAACGCGCGGGGCGGGTTGAAGAACAGGATGCTGAACAGCGTGTAGGCGGGGATCGCCGCCATCAGCCATGGCTTGCGCCGACCCCACTTTGTGCGGGTGCGGTCGCTCATCACGCCCGCTATGGGATCGTTGAACGCGTCCCATACCGCGAAGAAGATGTTCCCTACCGCGATGGCGCTCAGGGGCAGGAACAGCTTATCAGTATAGAAATATGTGCCGTAGCTCTGGTACATCGTGCCCGCGATGGATGTGCCCAGCATGGCCAACGCGTACCGCCAAGGCTTATTGTACTGTTTCGCCATGGGAAAACCTTCTTTCACTATATATCGGACGCTTCGGCGAAGCAGTGGGTGTGGACGCGCCCGAGCAGTTTCACGCCTTCTGATATACCGTACCCCAGCCGTTCGCCGAGCGCCCTGCCCTTCGCCTCGAAGTAGGCGCGGTACATGGCGTATGTCGGCGGGTCGATCTGGCTTTTGTGAAGCGCGACGGCCTCCATCTTCCGCTCGAAGGCATGGGTAATGTCCATCACGGCGTTCGGTTTCGCCGTGAAGTAATACCCGATGGCCGACACCCCGCGCGCCATCTGGAACGCGTACGACACAGCCCTGCCCGTCACGATGTGGTCCCAGTGGCCCTCGTAGGGCAGCCAGGGGTCGGGGCAGAAGACCGCGTCCGGGTTCTCGACGCGCAGTATCTCCGCGACCTCACGCGCCAGCGCGGGCGTGTCGTCCAGCGCGCCGTCGCCATGGTCCAGGAAGTAGAATACGCTTGCCCCCAGGTGTTTTCCAGCGGCTTGGGCCTCGGCGCGGCGGATAGCGGCGGTCTCTTCCGGCGAGGCGGCGCGGTCAAGATTGCCTTTGTCGCCGTTGGTCACGGTGATGTAGGCGATGTGGCATCCATTATTCGCCAGCGCTGCCACGATGCCGCCCATGCCGATCTCAACGTCGTCGGGGTGCGGTTGGACGCATACCACGCGCTTGAGCGAGCGCGCGTCTGGCGGCGTGAGCATCGGGGCAAATTCGCGCGGCAGGGCTTCGAGAATGTTCATACGCGGCGCCTTCCTAATCGGGCGTTGTGGAATCCCGGCGGCTGCCACCCAGCCGCGGTGACTGTAAGTTAAACCACCGAACGTATTTTACAGGAAATATCAGGAAAACGCAATACCATTTATGCCCTCGTCGGTATAAAAAATGGAAGAATCCGGGAACATAACGCGTCATATGGATGAATACTCGCGAGGAAGGATGATACTGCGGCGCTGATGGCGTGGAGTTGCGGATATGTCGAGCCGGGCAGCATCACTCTTGACCCGCCGCGTTAATGAAAACATACCGATTGATGACGGCTGTTTGATCACAAGAGACCGGACGCTTTACACGCTCCGGTCTCTTGTTTATTATTACCAACACATACGTCGTTCAATGTACCGATTTGCTTACACTCTGCCCACCGGCATCTCAGTCATCCTCAAATTGGCGCAACCATACGGGATCATTCGGACGCGTCGGGCTTCGCCGGTAGGCTCGTCGCTCTCCGGGCGAACCCGGCATACCCCGTTTTCCTCGCGCCAATCCACCGGATACAGCCATGCGTTAAGCTCACACGGCGCGTCGTCCGGCGAGAACGGAACAGCCCCCACGGGGTTTTCCTTCAGTTCAGCAGTCGCGGCCGCGTCGTCCGTGAACGCGTAACCCCAATCCGTCGTCGGCAGAATCTCCCAGTCGCAATATGGGAATTGCCGCGCCACGCCGTTCGCCTCATACTCCAGTTTCCGCCATTCCTCGCCTATCGCTACGGAATATAACAGCGGCCCGCGCCATAATACTCGCGTCCCGCGCGGCCGCTCGACAAGGCGGGACTCGAAATCATAAGACACGTCGATAGCCTGCGTCCCGATCCACTCCTGGTCGATGATGTGGAACGCTCCGGGCCGCGCCGGAATCCCGTTGACAACCGCGCCCTTCGCCGACGATGGTATGCGCAGGCGCAGCGTCATCCTCACCGGCCTATCCACGCTGACCATGTATCTGGCGGTGTCCCTGAACGGATACTCCGTCTCAAGCGCGATCGAAACGTTCGCGGCGCGATGCTGAAACTCTACCGCGCAAGGCGCGATCACGCAGGACGCCACTCCGTCCGGCGACTTCATGAACGCGTGAAGCGCAAGCTTCGGCCACCCCTGGTTGAAATTCGCCGTACAGCATCCATAGTTCGGCTCCAAGCCAAACAGGTGCGACTCCGGACCGTTCGTGCCGAACACGACATGATCTTCCGGCAGACGCTCACAGCGAATCTGATTGGTCATCTGGTCATATTGGTGCGACCACATGTCGGGGCTTATGGCCGCCGGAAGCGCGTTGAACGCCAGCTTCTCCAGCAGATCCCCCCACTGGGCGCCGCCGCTTATGGATAACAACGTTTCGTATGAGAACATCGCCTCCACAACGGAACATAGTTCCGTGCCCTGGGTCGGCGAGTCTCCGGCTACGCATTCGTCTCCGGTGAAATGGCCGTTCGCCATGCCGTGATATTTAGTTAACGTAGTATACGCTTTCTCGGCGAACGCGTCTGGGTCGCCGCCCAGCATGAGCGATACCAGCGCCTCCTGCTTGAGCATCATGCCTAGGTTTACGACATGGGTGGTGTACGTCCAGATACGCTTGAACTCGCCGTCGATGTATGGATCGAACACCTGGCGGTAGTCTATGCCCTGCGAACGAAGGCGCAGCCCGGTTTCGAGCAGCCATTCCTCACCGCGGCGGTTGTATAACCAGTATAGCGGGATCAACGCCTCGTACCAGCGGGCGCTGCCCCAGTTGAACAGCGTGCCGCTCCGGATATGCCTGTCAAGGCATTCCGCCGCGCGGTACAGCGCGTCCTCCGCGCGCTCGTCGCCCGAGAGGTCGGCGTAGAGCGCCAGCGCCTTCATTATCAGGATGTGCGCCCACATGTCGTATGACCGCCGCTCTTCCTTCGGGCACGGGCATATCCAGCCGTCTTCTTCCTGCCGCGTAATTATTCCATCAACATATTTCTTCGCGCGGGCTTTCATGTCGTCGTCCTCAAGCAGCCACGCCAGCGGGACGAACCCATCCAACCAATACGGTACGCGCTCCCAGCCGTCCCTGTCCCCTCCGATCCACCGGCTGTCACGGATATCCGGCCAGACCTTATCCAGATTGCCGGATAGACCGTCCGCCTGGACGCGCAGCTGCCGCTTAAGCCAGCCCGCAGGCTTCAACTCGCCACGCGTGAACGGCCTCAGCGCGGGTTCTTTCAGTTCCATATTGCCTCCGATATAATATATGCCGGCGCGTTAAGGGGCGGGGAATCCCGTCACGCCCCCGGCGCGATCCTGACCTCCTTGACCTGCCTTTGCATGGCCTCGCGCGCCGATTCGGGCGGCCGCGCGTTGGTGATCAGCAGGTCGACCGTGTACCGCCTGGAGAAACTGACCGTCGCGAAGGCGTCGTACTTGCTGGAATCCATCAAAACGATCTTCTGGTTAGCGTTGGCGAAGACCGCCTCGCACAGCCTCGCGGAGTTAAAATCAAACGTCGTGAACCCGAGCGCGGGGTTGTATCCGTCGCTGGAGACGAACGCCTTGGTGAACGCGAGGTTCCGCACGGTCTCCTCCGCGAGGTAGCCGGTGAACTCCTTGCGGTTGGCGCGGTACATCCCGCCCACGCAGAAAACGCTGCATGTATCGGATAGAAGGCTGATGTTGGTCATCGAGTTGGTGAAGACCGTCACATTCTGGATTTCGCCGCCCTTTACGCGCTTGGCCAGCTGGACGCACAGGCGCGAGACCGTCGTGCCCCAGTCGATATAGAGCGCGTCGTCGCTCTCCACCAGCTTCGCGGCCTCGGCCGCGATCGCCTGTTTCTCCTCAACGCGCAGGACCTCCTGCTCCTCAAACGAGTAGACGGTCTTTCCATCGGGCACGTACTGCAGGCCGCCGAACTTCCTGACCGCGCGGCCGCTGGCTTCAAGGCTCATGAACAACCTGCGGACGGTGGAGGCGGACACCCCCAGCATGCGCTGCGCCTGTTCATTGCTAAGCTGGCCCGCGCTGCGCAAACGCTCGAATACCTGTTCTTCCTGCCTCTGCACCTTTGTCATGTCCGCATACCTCCAGCTTAGGTTAATGTACCATGTTTGCCGTTACTCGTCAAGACGGAGCGTGTTGGAGAGGCGCGAGTTCACATCTTAATCGTTTTGAACGATTGGAGCGGTTGTTCTTGACAAAATGAGCGTTTCGTTCTATTCTATAGTCGTGGGATAGAAGGGGGTTCATTGATGTCAAGTGGGCAGCCGGAGCGCCGCGGCCGCGCTATCATTATGGGCTGCTGGCTGATATATGTAGCTACTTATATTGGGCGGTATAACCTTAGCGCCGTCATCGGCGCGATGACCGACGCGGGAGTGATGTCGCGAAGCCAAGCGGGTATTCTGTCGTCCGCGTTCTTTTTCACTTACATGATATTCCAAAGCGTCAGCGCGATCGCGCTGCGCAAAGCCGATCCCATCATAACGATCGGGATCGCGGCGGCGGCCTCCGCGCTGGTCAACGCCGCGATGCCCATGGCCGCGCGCGGCCCGTTCTTGGCCGCGTGCGCGCTGTGGGGGGCGCATGGGGCGCTGCAGTCCGCCGTGTGGCCGTGCGTTGTGCGGCTGCTGACCGAGGGGCTGCCGCCGGGACGCCTGCCCCGCGCGATGGTCCTGCTCAACACGTCCGGATCGGTGGGCACCGCGCTTACATACCTGGCGACGGCGTGGGGCGTGAAGGCGTTCTCGTGGCAGTCGGCGTTCTATGTCCCAGCCGCCCTGCTGCTGGCCGCCGCGATCATTTGGACCGCGCGTATGCCCAGGCTGCCCGGCGATGTTAACGCGATGGCGGAGCTTCCCAAAGCCCGGGCCGCCGGGCCGCCGCCAGACGCGCTTCCCCAGCCAGCCGACGCCGAAACGCGCGCGCCGCTGCTGCCGCTGGTATCCTTCGGGGTGTTGGCGATGCTGTTCCTCGCGGCGGTCAACGGGTTCCTGCGCGACGGCATCACCGCATGGCTGCCGACATATATCCAGGATACCTTCAGCGTGCCCGCGTCCACCGCGATCTTCCTGTCCATACTGATCCCGGCCACTAAAACCGTCGGGCCGTTCGTCGCGGGGCGGCTGCTCGCGGCGGCCAAGAGCCACGCGCTGGCGTGCGCCGTCGGGATGGCGGTCACGCTGGTCAGCCTATGCGCGGTCGCGCTGTGGGGATCATCCAGCTTGCCGCTCACCCTCGCCTGCCTGTCGCTGTGCGCGGTGATGGTCGTCGCGCTCAACACGGAGATCGTCTGCCTGTATCCGCTGGTGTTCCACAAGCGTGGCATGACCGCGCAAGCGTCCAGCGTCATCAACTCGTTCGTGTATGTGGGCAGCGTCGCGGGCTCCGCCGCGTTCGGGTTTCTGGCGGACGCGCGCGGCTGGCAAGCCGTTACGATACTGCTATGCGTTCTGACGGGCGCGTCGCTGGCCGCGTCGCTTGCGATGCTGGGATGGGAACGCCATCGGGAACGGCGCGCGGCCGCCCCGCTTCGTCCGATGGCGTTTGCGGAAAATGAAGCAAGTCACCAATAACGCCAGCCCCCAAGCCGCGCGTTTGACGAGTTTTTCCATTTGCCGCGCTTGTTTTACGCGCTCGTCTCCCTAAGCTTCGTCAGCAGCCGTTTCTCAAGGCGGCTGGCCTGGGGCTGGCTGATCCCCAGCGCCTTCGCCGCGTCCGTCTGCGACATGCCCCGGAAGTAACGCATCGTCAGCAGCGCCCGCTCCTCTGGCTCGCACCGCTCCAGCATATCCCGCACCAGCACGCGCTCATATCCGCTGCCCGACGCGGCGTCGCCCAGCGACTCGCCCAGCGGCGAGTCGTCCTCCGCGGAGGACGGCGCGTCCAGCGACGCCGGCGTCGCCCTGCTCTCCAGCGCCATCGCCAGATCCTCCGGCGTCGTCCGCAGTTCCGCCGCGATCTCCTGGATCGTCGGCTCGCGGCCCAGTCGGGCGCACAGTTCCCGCGAGGCCTTCGCCGCGTCGCGCCCGGTATCCTGCAGCCTTCGCGGGATGTGCACCGTGTGGTCGGCGCGCAGGAAGTGGCGCATCTCGCCCAATATGTACGGCACGGCGTACGTTGAGAAGCGCAGCCCGCGCGTCACGTCGAACCTGCGTATAGCCTCGATCAGCCCCACGCACCCCGACTGCGTGATCTCGCCGGGATCCGCTCCAGGGAAGCGCCTGGCCGCCGCGTGAACCAGCCTGATGTGCGTATCCGCCAGCAGCGCCATCGCCTCCGCGTCGCCCGCCTGCGCCGCCAGTATCAGCTCGTCCTGTCCGCGCTCACGCTCGGCCAGCGCTGCCTCACTGCTTGCCGGCCGCATTGGAGATCAGCTTGCGCATCGTCACGCGCGTGCCCTCGCCCAAGCGGGATTCCACCCGCAGGTCGTCCATGAACGTTTTCATGACGGCGAAGCCCATTCCGGCGCGTTCCATGTCGGGCTGGGACGTGAAGAACGGGGTCATCGCCCGCTCGATGTCCTCGATGCCGCAGCCCGCGTCGCTGACCTCTATCACGACATAACCGTCATGCGTCAGCGACGACTCGATCTCGACCTCGCCGAACGTGTCGCGGTAACCGTGGACGATCGCGTTCGTCACGGCCTCGCTGACCGCCGTCTTAACGTCGCTCATCTCCTCGATCGTGGGCGAAAGCTGGGACATGAACGCGCTGACCGCCACCCGCGCGAAGGATTCGTTCTCGGACCTGCTGTCGAACAGCAGGCGCATGTGGTTCCTGGTCTTTACGCGAGCGCCGCGCGTGTTATTCAAAGGCGAGCCAAGCATGCCGCGTCCTCCCGCTATTCGAGTGTTCATCACCGCGCCTCCTCCAGTATGGAGTACAGGCCGGACAGCTTCATGATCCGCCGTACGTGCGAACTCTCGCCGCGCACGGCAACGCCCCCGCCGCGCGTGGCTAGGGCGCGGTATCGGCCTATCACCACGCCGATCCCCGAGCTGTCCATGAACGTCAGGTCCTGCATATCCAGCACCAGGTGTTTGATCCGCGCGTCCGATATCAGGTCGTCCAACTCTCGCCGGACGCGCGCGGCGCTGTTTTGGTCCAATTCCCCGTCGAGCTTTACCGTTACCGTGTTGCCCTGGCGAGCGTGTTTGAGCATGTTGAGCCTCCGTACATAACTGGACTGGCGCGGTCGGGGCGGCGGCGAGGTCCAGGCCGCGCCATCGTCCACACGCAGGATAATTCGTGTACGGGGCGGATTATCCTGCGTCGGAATTTGTCGGATCGCGCCAACCGTTCGACAACGCGGCGCGAGTTAGTCCACCGTCACCAGCTCATATCCCGGACGCCCCAGCCCTACGGACTCCAGCGCGTCCAGCTGGGCGAACGGGTCCTTGCCGTGCAGCCGCTCGAACAGGTGTCCATGCCCGCTAAGCTCGTAACCTCGCGGCACGCCCACCTTGACCAGGTCCTCCACGCGGATCATGTCCAGGCTGGCCCTCTCTATCGCCACCATGTCGCCGCCGGCGAGTATGCCGATGTCCGGCACCAGCCCGGGCGTGGTCAGGCCCCAGCAGTCGCACAGCGCGGTTATCTGCAGCAGCACGTTGATGTAGTACACGTTGTCCGGCAGGAACTTCTCCAGCACGGTCTTCGTGGCGATGGCCATGCCCTGCTGGAAGTCCGCGTAGCCGTGGTTGTCCAGCGTGATCGCGCCCGTCGGACAGACCTTCGCGCAATGCTGGCACAACGTACAGTGGTGGAAGTTGATCTCGTACTGGCCGTCCTCGCCAAATTCGTTGGCGTGGTGGTTGCACGCGCCGATACACTGGTCGCAATGTACGCACTTGTCCGCGTCCCAGCTAAGCCCGCCCTCCAGGGCGTGAAGCTCGTGGCGGGTGCGGTCGGTCACGCAGCCCATGGCGATGTTCTTGCACGCGCCGCCGAACGCGCAGCAGCCGTGGCCCTTCACGTGCGAGAAGTCGATGAGGAAGTCCGCGTCGTGGATAAGTCCGGCTATGTCGATGTGGCGCAGGGTCTTGAAGTCCGCGCTTATCGGGTAGACATACTTTCCGGTATGGGCGCACGCCTCCAGCACCGGGCAGCCCAGGTTGGCGTCGGTGTAGCCTCGGCGCTCGGGATGGCGGGCCTGCACGTAGTGGTCGGTTATGTAGCAGTCGCCGCCGTTCTTCCTTACGTAATCCACGAGCGAACGGACGAACACGGGCGGTATCGTGGAGTAGCTGACGCCGTCGCCCACGTGCATCTTGATAGCGACGGTCTTGTCCTTCAGGCGCGGGCCAAGGCCCGACTGTTCGAGCATCCGCTCGAACTTGCATGGCAGGGTCTGTTCCTTCTCGTAACGCGCGTAGGCTACCGACGCGAAGAGTAGTTTTGCTGGCATTAGGCGCTCCTTTGTTGTTGTGTCTTTATATAAAATAACTAACCAGCCTGTGAGCGCAGTTCATCAACCCGCGCTTCAGTCATGCCGGTTGCGCGCATGATGTCCTCCGTCTTGAGGCCGCGCTCGATCGCGTTGATCGTGAACTGCCGCTCGACTTCGGCTCTCCCTTCGGCTAGCCCCTCGGCTCTCCCCTTGGCTAGCCCCTTGGCCAGCCCCGCGGCTCTCCCTCGGGCTTCCTCTTCGGCGATAGCCGCCTCATTCTTCGCTTGAACAGCTAGGGCATACTTCCGGTCCCACTCCATCATGCTGAGGCGAATATAGACCTCCCTTTCAGCTATGTTCCAGTTTTCCATGGTGTCTATTATCTTCTTAATAGCCGCTACATCGACTTCCATCGTGTCTTTCTCCTTTTCGTTTATATAGGTTAAACAATCCGCGAGCGCAGCTCATCAACCTGCGCTTCAGTCATGCCGGTTATGCGCGTGATGTCCTCCGTCTTGAGGCCGCTCATGATCGCGCTGATCGCGAACTGCCGCGCGGCTTCGGCTTTCCCTCGCGCTTCTCCCGCGGCTTCCCCTTCGGCTCTCCCTCGCGCTTCTCCCGCGGCTTCCCCTTCGGCTCTCCCCCGCGCTTCCCCTTTGGCTTCCCCTTCGGCGAAAGCCGTCGATACTTTCCGCGCCTGGATAGCTATGGAATACAGCCTATCCCTCTCAGCCACACAGCGGCGGATATATTTATCCCGCTCGATCTGGTCGCGGCTGATGGATTGCAATAGATCGCTCGCCATCCTAACTTCCTCCGTTTCATTGCAGATTTTTTCCAGTAACCCCCAATATGTTCTCTTATTCGCGCCGGCGAAGAACGCCGACCACTTCTCAAGCAGCGACAGATCGCCCGGCTCTTTACCCAGAAGCAGCTTCGAGTTGGTCAGGTCTATGAAGACGATGCCCAGCCCAATCCCAAGATCCCCGACCGTCGTGTTATGGAACGCGAAGTCATACACAATCTCATTATACCCGGGGAATATGGTGAATCCCGTGAACGTGGCGAGGTATGTGTCCAGCATTCCGGGATATTCCACCCCGCGCCCGACCTGAACGCAGTGGCGTTTGGCCAGATAGTAGCCGCATCTGCTCTTCAGGTTGATATAGTTATTCCCGATTGAGTCATGCTCCATGGCCGACGCCTGCATCTCCAGCACGATCTGGCGGTCGTCGTCCACGAGGCAGCTGACGTCGAACAGTGTCTGCTTCTCGTTATATGTCTCTATGGCAAGCTCGCCAGGCAATACCGTAACTTCCTTAACGGGCATCCTCAGCACGGCGGACGCCACGCTTCTGAGCACCGGGTTCGCCTCGGGGCGCGTCAGCAGCGATTTGAACACCCCGTCCTCATAGGGCGGCAGTATCTCCGGCGCGTCATTGTCAATCAGATCGGTCCGGAACGAGTCGTCCATCATCGCCCATCCCCCCACCATTTCAATATGCTTATATATTATCACACCCGCGCGGACATGGCAACCCATTCCCAGACAGCCGCCGCGCCTTACCGATAAAATGAAAACCTCCGCCCCCCGCGCTTTCATTGCGCGGCAGGGTGTGGTATAATCCAACAAGAATCGTTGCAAAACGCGCAGTATGAACGCGCGGCGAAAGGTGGAGCCGCCCATGATGGGGAATTTCTTCAACCGCATGTACTACGGTAAGGCCGGGAAGGGCGATTACAGGCCGGAGGATCTGCCGGCGAACCGATGGGCGCTGTTCTGGGAGATGCTGCGCATCCGCTGGAGCGGCGTGGCGCGCGCGAACCTGTTCCAGCTGCTATTCTTCATACCCGCGATACTATGGACGCTGCTGAATGTCACCGTGCTGTTCTCGCTGGCGCAGGAGGGCGTGGAGGGCGAGGCCGCGCAATCGCTGGCAAACTTCGACATTGTCTTCCAATACCTGCTGGGCATGGCGCCGTGTATCGCGATCACCGGGCCGTTTACCGCCGGCGTGACCGCGATACTGCGCAACTGGGCGCGGGACCAGCACTCCTTCTTCATGAGCGACTTCAAGGACACGGTCAAGGCGAACTGGAAACAGGCGCTGGCAGTCTCCGCGATAACCGGCGTCCTGCCCGTGATAGCGCTGGTGTGCTGGCGGTTTTATGGCGGCATGGCCGTTAACAACATCCTGTTCATGATCCCGCAGATGCTGGTGATGGTGCTGGCGCTTATATGGCTGCTGGCGCTGGCGCTGATATACCCGCTGATGATCACCTATGAGCTGAAGTTCGGCGCGTTGGTGCGCAACGCGGTGGTGTTGTCGGTCGGGCGGCTGCCGCAGTCGGTGGGGATACGGCTGGTCGCGCTTGCCCCGCTCGCGCTGGGGTTTGTCGTCGCGTGGTTCACGCCGTGGATGGGTTATACGCTGCTAGTGTTGGGGCTGTTCTACCTGGTGATAGGGTTCGGGCTGAACCGGTTCGTATACGTTTCGTACGCGAACGCGCTGTTCGACAGGTACATCAACCCGCGCATAGAGGGCGCGGCGGTGAACCAGGGCCTGCGCCAGTATACGGACGAGGATTACGAGGTCGACCCGACGATGCCCCAGCCCGGCCGCAAGGAATAACCCTTGTACGGGGAAACGTTCGCCGGGGTATACGACCGACTGATGGGGGACGTGGACTATCCGGCGTGGGCGGGGCTGTATGCCGCGCTGTTCCGCGAGGCGGGGCTGGCGCCTGTCCGGGTGATGGACTGCGCGTGCGGCACGGGTGGCATGACGCTCGCGCTTAGCGCGCTGGGATACAGGATGACCGGCGCGGACCGCTCGGCGCGGATGCTGAGCGTCGCGGCGGAGAAGGCGCGGCGGCGCGGGATCGCGATACCGTTCGCGCTGCAGGATATGAGGAGTATCGCGGCGCACCGGCCCATGGACGCGATAGTCTGCGCGTGCGACGGGGTCAACTACCTGCTGTCCGACGAGGACGCGCGGCGGTTCTTCGTCTCGGCGCGGGATGCCCTGAGGCCTGGCGGCGGGCTGTTCTTCGACGTGAGCAGCGCGTACAAGCTGGAACACATATTGGGGAATAATTGTTTCGGCGACGACCTGGACGACCTTGCGTTCCTGTGGCGCAACGGTTACAATACGGCGCGGCGTATCCTGACGATGGACCTGACGTTCTTCACGCGAGGCGCGGACGGGCGGTACGGCGCCTCGCGCGAGACGCACGCCCAGCGCGCGAGAGAGGCCGGCGAGATAGCGTCCATGCTGGAAGAATGCGGCTATGGGGGCGTACGCGCGTTCGGCGGCATGTCCCTTGATCCTCCGGCCCCGAACGACGAGCGGATACATTTCATCGCGCTCAGGGAAGACTAACGTATACCGCGCGGGGAAGAATGGTTATACAAGGCTTGCGTCTTTCGGAGGGAACCGGATGCGAACGGATCGTCTGCTGCATATTACATTAAGGGCCGGGGCCGCGAGGGTCCTGCTGTGCGAGGTGACCCGCGCGGCGGAGACCGCCCGGCGGACACATCACGCCAGCCGCGTGTGCGCCGCCGCGCTGGGCCGGGGCATCGCGGGCGCCGCGCTGCTGAACGCGCCGCGCAAGGGCGAGCGCCTGACGCTGACATTCCACGGCGACGGCCCGGCGGGAGCGCTGGTGATCGTCGCGGGGCCTGGAACGCTGAAGGCGTCGATCGACGACCCGGCGATTGAGCTGCCGCCCAAACCCAACGGCAAGCTGGACGTCGGCGGCGCGATCGGGCGCGTGGGCCGCGTGATCGCCGCGCGCGACATGGGCATGAAGCGGCCGTATGTCGGGCGGAGCGCGTTGGTCTCGGGCGAGATAGCGCAGGACCTGGCGATGTACTGCGCGTCCAGCGAGCAGCAGCCTACCCTGTGCGCGTTGGGCGTGAGGATCGGCGCGGGCGGTCCGGGCGGCGGGGACACCGTGCTGGCCGCCGGAGGATTGATGATCCAGCCGCTGCCGGGATGCCCGGAGGAGCTGCTGAGCGCGTTGGAGCTGAGGCAGGAGCTGTTCGCGGACATAAGCGCGGCAATCGAGGCGGAGGGCCTGGAATCGCTGGCTCATGGGTTCTTTGGCGGTCTTGGTCCCGAGATACTGGGGGAGGATCGGCTGGAGTACCGCTGCGACTGCAGCCGGGAGCGGATGGAGAGGGCGTTGATAGCGATGGGGCGGGGCGAGCTGGCCTCCCTGATCGAAGAACAGGGCGGCGCCGAGCTCACATGCCATTTCTGCCGGAGCGCGTACGCGTTCACTGGCGGCCAGTTGGGGGAGCTGCTGGCGTTGTCCCAAAAATCCTAATGAAAGCGCAGGACTAATCATGTCGGAGCTGAAGCAGGACTGGGGGCAGGTGTTGCCGTTCGCGCGAAGCGCGAAGACGCTGCATGCCCGCGCGTTGTCGCAGCGCAAGGGCAGGCAGTGGATGGAGGCCGCCGAACTGCTGCGCCGCGCCTCGGAGCAGGAACCGGGCAACGAACAGGTGCTGGTCGACCTAGCGCAGACTTACGCGCAGATCGGCTGCAACGCGCTGGCCAACCGCGTGCTGCTGCGCGTGCTGCATGACAACCCCGAGCGCAAGGACCTGCTGTACGATATGGGCGTGAACTTCTTCTCGATGCAGTCCTGGCCCCAGGCGCACGACTGCCTGAGCCTGTATATCCGCGGCTGCCCGACGGGTAAATCCCGCCGCGAGGCCAACGACCTGATACTCTACCTGTACATGCAGCAGAACTCGCGGGTGGAGCGGCGCATACAGCGGGCTACGTCCGCCTACGCCGACGGCAAGCGCTCGCTGGCCTCGCGGCTGATGAAGCGCACGTTCGCGCTCTCCCCGCTCAATGGCGACGCTCACGCGGTCGCGGCGTTCCTTCGGCTGTCCGACGGCGACGCGAAGGCCGCGCTGACCCTCGCTCGCCAGGCGTATAAGCTGGACCACCATAACACCCGCGCGTTGTGCGCGATGGTCGTCTCGCTGTCCCAGCTGGGCAGCAGGTCCGCGGCTATGAAGTTTCTGCAGCGGGCCGTGGCGGAATCCGAGTCCGAGGCGGAGCGGGTGATGGTCGTGCACACGGCGTGCGAGATCGAGGCGTACTCAAACGCGCTGGCCATGCTGCAGACGCTCACCAGCGAACAGCCGCTGGAGCCTACGCTGACTCATCTGCTGGCCGTGTGCTACTGCCACGCGGGACGCGAGAAGGACGCGCTGCCGCTGTGGGCGAGGCTGCGCCGGATCGACCCGGACGACACGGTGGCGGACTATTGCTTCGAGGCCCTGCGCGAGGCGATCGCGAACCAGACGGAGTTCCGGCCGTCGCACATCCGCGCGGTCCCGATGGATGAGACGCTGCGCCGGCTGGGGCGCATCCGCGAGCTGGCCGACGGCGATGTGGATACGCTGCAGGATGTCTGGAGCGGCCGCGAGGAGATTCGCCGCCTGGTATCCTGGGGATTGAACCAGCCTGAGCCGCGCATACGCGCCGTGATGCTGGGGCTGCTGCGCGTGGCCGGGGACGATTACGCCCGGGCGATGCTGCGCGACGCGCTGATATCCGTTGAGCAGCCTGACGCGGTCAAGCAGCTATATTTGGAAGCGTTGTATGAAATGGGCGATCCCGGCCCACATTATGTGACAAACGCGCAGGGATTCTCCATCGCGTTCGTACAGGCGGCGCAGACCGCCCCGCTGTCAAACCCGCATGGGCGCGCGCTCAAGAAGCTGGCCGCGCGGCTGCGCCGCGAGTTCGGCGACGTGTCGGCCACGCTGGAGGCGGTATGGCAGCGGCTGCTGCGCGAGGAAGGCGAGATCGCGGACACGGACAGCTGGGTGGCCGCGCTGGAGTGGGAGTTCCGTGAGCGGATGGGCCAGCATGAGTCCCCGGCGGAGCGCAGGGTGATGCGCCGCGTTCGCAGGCTCAAGCCGCTGTGGGACCAGATGGAGCGCGAGTCGCTGGGCGAGGCGGCGTCCGCCTCCGACGCGGGGTCGGCCGCGCCCGCCGACAGCGTCAGGCCGCTGGACGCGTGGCCCGCGCTGGAGGGATTCCTCGACGGGCAGGAGGTAGGCTCAACGATGCCGGAGCCTCCGGACGATCCGCCCAAGACGTCGGCCAAAGCGCCCGCCAAGAGGAAGAACGCCGCCAAAGCGCCCGCCAGAACGCCCAAGGGCGGCAAACCCGCCAAGGATGGCGACGGCAATGGAACGCCCCCGCCCGACCTGCCGCCGATGGCGACCATGCCGACGATCCCGGCGGAGGCCGCGCCCGCGCCGCGCAAGCGCAAGCCCCGCGCCGCGCCCGCCGCGCCAACCGGCCCAACGGAAAAATAGGGCGGCCTCAAGCCGCCCGTTCCCCGTCAAGGAGATTTACTTATGATTGAATCCACACCGCCGCGCCCATGTCCGGACTTCGACCGCGAGTTCGAGCGGTTCACCCGGGCGTGGCTGCGCAAGCATGCCTCCAGGCTCAATGGAGATTTCGCGCGGATGGAATCCCGCATGCCCGACCTGTACGTGCGCTGGCTGAACACGCCGGCGCCGTGGCTTGACGGCCAGACGCCGGGGCTGTACTTCGCGGCCTACGGCGACCCCGCCGCGCTGATCGACTGGGCGGCGGACTACGCGCGGATCGGGACGCCGCTGCCCGCGCCGCTGACCGACAGGATCGCCGCGCTGCCCGGCGCGGAGGACGCGCTGCTTGACGCGCTCACCGACCCGGCCACGCCGTACACGCTGCGGCTTATGATCGTGCCAATGCTGGCCGAGCTTAAGTCGGTCAAGCCTATGCCGCTTTACATCAAGTGGATTGCTGGACGCGAGTCCACCCCGGCGGGCGGCGGCCATGTCCGCGAGGACGACCTGGCCGAGCTGTGCGCGGAGTCGCTGGCGCGGATGGGCCCGGCCATCGTGGAGCCGATACTCGCGGCGGCGGGCGCGGCTAACGCGGCGGGGCAGGAGACGTTCCTGGACATACTGTGCAACTTCCCCGGCGACGAGCGGATCGTCGAGCTGGGGCTGGAGCTGTTCGAGCGCGGGCGCGGCTCTACCGCGCTTATTGCCGCGTACCTGGGCAAGCTGGGCGACCCGAAGGCCCTGCCGCCGCTGGAGCGGGCGCTGCGCGGCGGGCAGCTGGCGTACCTGGATTATATTGAGGTGCGCAACGCGGTGGAGGAACTGGGCGGCGGCGTTCCGGACGAGCAGCCGGACTTCGCCGGCGATCCGGGGTATGAGTCGCTGCGGATGATGGATGCGAACTGACGGCGCGGGAATCTACATCCACGCGCCGTTCTGCGTAAGGAAGTGCGCGTACTGCGATTTTTACTCTATTCCGATGGGGAAAGCGCCGCCGCGCTACGCGGACGCGCTGGCGCGTGAGGCGGGTCTGGCGGCGGAGCGGTTCGGGCGGCTGGATGTCAGGACCATCTACATCGGCGGGGGCACGCCCTCGCTGCTGGAGCCGGACGAGATGGAGCGGATCATCCGCGCGGTCCGCAATGAGTTCGACGTGGCGGACGGCTGCGAGACGACGGTCGAGGCGAACCCAGGAACGGTTAGCGCGGACAAACTCAACGCGTACGCCCGCGCTGGCGTGAACCGCCTGTCCGTGGGTGTCCAGGCGTCGCAGGAACGGCTGTTGGGGATTTTGGGAAGGATCCACAGATGGGACGACGCGGAGCGCGCCATCCGCGCGGCGCGTGACGCTGGTATCGACAACCTGTCTATCGACCTGATATACGCGATACCATCACAGACGCTGGACGACTGGCGCGAGACGCTGGACAGGGCCGTCGGGCTTGGCGTCCGGCATGTATCATGCTACGAGCTGACGCTGGAGCCGGGCACGCCGATGAATGAGCAATACAGCCCCGTCGACGAATCCATATCCCTGGACATGCGCCGGGAGGCGGAGCGCGTGTTATCCGGCGCTGGAATACTCCGGTATGAAATATCCAACTACGCCCAGCCGAACTGCATATCTAAACATAACGAAGGTTACTGGATGCGCCGCCCGTATCTGGGGTTTGGTCCCGGGGCGCACAGCCAGTTCGGGAGCGAGCGCTTCGCGAACCCCGCCAGCCTTGACGGATGGCTGGACTGTATCGGGTCCGGTAAACCCGCGTGGACCGTCACCGAAACGCTGACGCCATCCGACGCGATGTTCGAGTCGATGATGCTGGGGCTGCGGATGGTCAGGGGCGTATCGCTTCCGGCGTTCCAGCGCGAGCATGGAGCGTCGCCGCTCACGCTGTGGCAAGCCGAACTGGACGGCATGCGCAGCGCGGGCTGGATGGATTGGGACGGGCAACGGTTATGGTTGACGCCGCTTGGCCTGGACGTACACAGCGCGGTGTGTCGGCGGCTGTGTTAGTGGTTCGTCCCCGCCCTCTCTATCGCCGCGAATCCCGTTCAAGAGACAGAGGCAGCGATGCTAATCCCTTTCAAGAAACAGAGGGGCGATGCGAATCCCTTTCTAGAAACAGAGACGGCGCTGTGAATCCCCACTCAAGAAACAAAGAAGCACCACGCCCCTCCTTCAAGAAACAGGCAGCACTCCCTCGCTGACCCGCCTTACGCTAAGCCGATTGCCATACCCGCTTCAGGTTCCCCGCCGCCTTCGCCCGGTACGCGGCGGCGAACTCCTCCGGCGACACGTCGTAGCAGATCAGCGTATCGACGAAAAACATCAGCGTGTCGCACATCTCCTCGATGAATCCGGACCTCACGGCGGGATCGTCCATGACCTGCTCGTCGTCGTTGCGCTTCAGCACGCGCACGACCTCGCCGAATTCCTCCATCATCCATAACAGGCAACTGCGCCCGTACTCAGGCCGCAGCTTCTCCCATTCGGGATGCTTCGCGTTCAGCCGCAGCTGCAGCGAGCGCATCTCGTCGATGGTCAGGCCGCTGTGTTCCACCCGCTCCATCCGCTCCATCCGCTCCTCACGCCGATATCGACGGCTTGGCGTAATCCTCTATCAGTATGAATCGCTCGATGCCCTTGGCCACGCCGTTGCGCAGGTTGGAGTCGGTGGTGTAGCGGGCGGCGCTCCTGGCGGCGTCGGCGGCGTTGCCCATCGCCACGCCGTAGCCCACGGCCGCCAGCATCGACGCGTCGTTGTCGTTGTCGCCGAAGGCCATCACCTGGTCCAGCTGCACGCCCAGCCGCTCCGCGAGGCGGCGCACCGCGAATCCCTTATGGATTCCGGCGGGCATGACCTCGATATTCGTGAACCATGAGCTGGTCACGTCTATGCCGGGTATCTGGGCCAGCTTCTTGCGCAGCGGGCGCAGCCGCTCGGGGTGGTCCAGCTCGGAATACAGCAGCTTATGCGCTCCGGACTCCGCCATGTCGTACATGGCCTCGCGCGTGCCGTCGTTGTTGTCGCTGCCCGAGCGCGGCGAGCCGCGCAGCATCCGCCTGAACTGCGGCGTCCTGTACGTCAGCGACGTATCGCCCTGGTACATGATCAGCTCGCCCGTCTGGTTGAGCAGCGCGTCCAGGCACGCGCGGGCCGCCGCGCGCGGCATGCGGTGGTCCTCGAGTATGTCGCCGTCCGGCCTGTCCAGCACGTACGCGCCGCTCAGCGAGAGTATCGAGCAGTCCTCCAGCCCCGCGGTCAGGGCGATGTCGCCGATGGTTTTCGCGTCGCGGCCCGAGCATACCGCCATCGATATGCCCCTGTCGTAAACCGCCTGCAACGCGCGAAGATCCTCATCCGATAAGGCGTCCCCTTCGGATATGAGGATCCCGTCCAGATCTGTGATCAGCAAACGAATGTCGTATCGCAACGGAACCTCACTCCTTGGGCGCTGTATTCTTGTCTTATGTACTCCAAGGGCGCTCATATCTCCATAACCCCACTAAATTATAGAACAGTTGGTCTGAAAGTTCAACCGGATATCCGTAAAATCACTCCACAATAATATGCGCGATATATTGTGGATTCGGCTGTATTTTTCGCGCGGCGATCCGAATCCTGGCGCTTAACCGGATTGCTCGTACCCCAGCAGCGCCCTGACGTCCGCCTCGGTCAGCATGGACGCGCCGAACGCCGATTCCGCGTCGCGCTCGGATGGGATGATCGCCTCGTACAGCGCCCGCTTCCTTTGGCTGAGCGCGTCGACGCGCTCCTCGATCGTGCCGCGCGTGATCAGGCGCAGCACCTGCACGGCGCGGGTCTGGCCAATGCGGTGGGCGCGGTCGGAGGCCTGGTCCTCGGCCGCGGGATTCCACCACGGGTCGTAGTGAATCACCATGTCCGCGCCCACAAGGTTGAGCCCCGCGCCGCCCGCCTTGAGGGATATCAGGAACAGCTGGCCGTCGCCCGCGTTGAAGCGGTCGGCCATCGCCAGGCGCTCGCGCGTGGGCGTGTTCCCGTCCAGGTACAGGCAGCTGAAGCCCATCGCCATGAAGCGCGTCTCCAGCATCTTCAGCATACGCGTGAACTGGGAAAATATCAGGACGCGCCGCCCGCTGTCCAACGCGCCGGGCAGCAGATCGGCCAGCGCGTCCAGCTTGCCGGACGAGCCGTCATACCCCTCGAACCGCAGCGACGGATGACAGCACACCTGCCTAAGCTCCATGATCAGCGAGAGTATCTCAAACCTGCTGGACGCGAACCCGCGCGATACCAGCATCCTGTCAACCTTCTCCCTCGCGCGGAGTGTCGCGGCTTGGTATACCCGCCGCTGGTCCGACGTCATCTCCACCCACATGACCTGCTCGGTCTTGGGCGGCAGGTCGGGCAGGACGTCGCGCTTGAGCCGCCTTAGCAGGAATGGGCGGATCTTGCGGCGCAGCGTCTCCGCGTCCTGGCCCGCGCCGTGACGGGACATGAACTGGTTCTGGCTCAACAGATAACCAGGCAGCACAAAATCGAATATCGACCATAGCTCGCCGGGATGATTCTCCATCGGCGTGCCGGTCAGCGCGAACCGCGCCCGCGCGTTCAGCCGCTTGATCATCATCGCCGCGCGCGCCCGCGCGTTCTTGATCTGCTGCGCCTCGTCCAGTATGATCATCCGGAACGGCAGCGGCTCCATGCAGTCGATGTCCCGGCGAAGAAGCGGATACGATGTGATGATAAGGTCGGTGCCGCTGGACGAGGCCAGGTCCTGCCACATCTTCCTGCGCTGGGGCGGCCCGCCCTCCACAACGGCGGCGGACAGCCCCGGCGCGAATCGGTTCACCTCGGCCAGCCAGTTGTACAGCAGCGATGTAGGCGCGACGACCATCGACAGCGCCGGGCCTTCCTTGTCCCGGGCCGCCTGTATTGCCGCGATCATCTGGATCGTCTTGCCTAACCCCATGTCGTCCGCGAGCACCCCGCCCATACGAAGGTTGTAGCGGGCGAGCAGCCAGGAATGACCGTCGCGCTGGTATGGGCGAAGCGTGGCGTTGAGGCTGGCGGGAGGCGGCACGGAGTCCGCGTCGAACGCGGCGGCGGCCGCATGGATGGACGCGTCCAGCTTGACCAGTCCGGGGTGTCCGTCCAGCAGCCCCATCCAGTCCGGGGCGCGGTAAGCGGCGGTCTCGATCACGCCGGGGTCGTTAGGGGTAAGCCACGCCGCGCCATCGGTGAGCGAGTCGGCCAGTTCACGAGCGAGGGGCTGCCATCCGTCAAGGCCCTCAAGGTCGAGGAAGGTGCCGTCGCGCAGGCGGAAATAGCGCCGGCGGTCACGAAGCGCGGTTAGGATCTCAAGCGCGTCAAGGGAAGGCTCGCCGTCCTGGGTAAGGATGAATTGGATAAAGCTGCCCTTAACGGTAAGGCGTCCCGATAGGCTGGGACGGCGCGGCTTCATCCGTTGGAATCGGTCGGAGCAGTAGACCTCGGCAAGGCGGTTAAGGCCTGAGACGCCGTCAAGGAAGAAGGCCAGCGTCTGCCGCGCGTTTTCAAGGTAAGCATGGCCAGCGCGGACACGGAAGCCCGCGCGGGAGAGTTCCTCTAGAACGCCGCGCTCGGAACGGGCGTCGCGCATCAGCAGGGAGCGCGACGAGGGGTTGGTTGAGGCGGGGGCGAATGGGTCAATAGTTCGATCGCCATAACGGAATTCAACGCGGGCAAGCACAGTGGAGCCTTCGCGGTCAAGATAAACAGCGGCGGACATGGCGCCGCGCTCAATACGGCTGGATAGGTCAGGCGCGACGCTGAGGGCGCCGACGGCTTCAAGAATGGGGAATAGTTCCGCGACAAGAGGCTCAAGGCGTTCAGGGGGGAGCGTGAACTCGATACGGTCAGGGTCAGGGGCGTCCTGGGCGCGGGCTGTGAGCAGGGCGCGGACGATGGGAGCCTGGCGGGAATCGAGGGAGTGGACACGCCCCGCGCTGTATACGAAGGAGGCGTCAGGGGTAAGCGCCGCGGCGTCAGGGGACATGCGGGCGGTCAGGCGCCACGCGCCGCCGGCGGAGGTTACCTCGAACCGGAGCGGGAGCGGGGCGCGTTCCACGCCGTTGAGACGGATCAGCTCGCCGCGGCAGGCGAGTTGGAACGGGTGCGCGAAAAGGAGACGGAGAAGGCGGGGAGCGGCGGCGGGGGGGATCGGGATGAACTTGTGGGAACGGGACTCGCCGTCAGGCTGGGGGGGGGCGGCGGAGCGGGAGGTTTCGATTTCCTGGAGCAGGCTGATGAGGAGCGCGGCGCGGCGCGGCCAGCGCAGAGCGTCTTGGTCGAGGGTGGTTCGGCCGAATGTGACGGGTTCGCCGGAGCTTAAGGCGCGGAGGAAAAGCGGCAGGTTGCGCACGACGTACAGGCGGTCCATACCGGCGCGAAGCGCGGCGTGGAGCTGTGGTTTGCGCTCTTGTGAGCCCAGGTGCAGCGTGACCTCCAGCTTTGGCTCGGCGTCGCCGGGCAGAGGCGGGTCGATCACGCGTGTCAGCAACTCGATCGGATTCAACAATAACGCCTTTCATATAAGTATTATAATTGAGGAACAACTTACCCTGGCCACGAGGGTCCAGCGTCACGCTGGTCAGGGGGTCAAGGGGGGTGAAACCCCCTT
>JAISWI010000030.1 GCA_031270865.1 Oscillospiraceae bacterium | reverse complement strand
CCGGTCGAAACCAACAAACCTCAGCCCCGCAGGGCATAAATAAACCTTGCGGGCTTCGCCCTTTACGCGGAGTTGGGGACGCTGGACGCTGGGGCGCTGCCCCAGACCCCGCAAGGGGGTTTCACCCCCCTTGACCCCCTGACCAGCGTGACGCTGGACCCTCGTGGCCAGGGTAGGTTGTTCCTCAATGTTTTTCACCTGCATGGCAACCTCATCTTACATGAAAACTTGCCATAAATTGGCAAGAGGATTTGAATCCCTTTGCTAGAATTGTTTATAGTTAGGTGGTATAGCAAGGGGGACAGCATGCGAACCGCGATATTAACAACCGCGCTGGTGATTATATGTATTTTTACCAACGCTTACGCCGAGGACGCGCCGCCGGAACCACAATGGCGCGTTGGGATAACCGCTACGGGCTCGCCTGACGAGCTTCTTCCGCTGTATTCCAAGCCCTCATCGTCAAGCCTGACCCTTGGCGGGTACTATTCTGGCGTCGCTCTCCTGTTCCTTGACGAGCCTGACGGCGCCGACGCTCTAGTCCCCGTATGCGTTGGCGAACCGGACAGCCCATCGTCCATGACGGGCTACATGGAGCGTTCCCGCCTGATCGAATGGAACCCATCCGACCCCGAATCGGACAAACCCGTCCCCTACTCGCCGGTCCTCATCGTCCAAAACCCCTCTCCTCCTGGCTGGTTGAACATACGCGAACGCCCGTCCTCCGACTCGCGGGTAATCGGCCAACGCCCTAACGGTACGCTGGCTGTCGTGTTGGGCGTAGTTGGCGAGTGGCTGCATGTCGAGACTGAGACTGCTGTGGGGTACATGGCGCCGCAGTGCCTTTCACCTATCAGCGAGGCCCAAACGCTTGCTACTGACGAGTTCACGTTCGGCCCGGAGTCGATACCTGTCACTATCCAACTGCTCGGCACGGGCTTAGACTCTCCGGCGCAGATCGTCCGCGCGCTGGACGACCGCCACGACGTAATCCAAACCCTCGCGGTCCAATCGGCGGGGCGGCTTGACCGCGACGCTAACTTCATATTGGAGGACATGAACTTCGACGGGTACCCTGACTTCCGTGTTTTAACAGAATATGCCAATAACGAAACGCGTTACCAGTACTGGTTATTCGATCCAGACAATAATCCCGACGATCCAGTCAACCGATGGCGGTTCGTCCGCGCGGACGCTTATGAAATATTACCGAACGAACCGGCGTTCGACGCGCAGGTCCAGCGAATCTACACTCACTCCTCGCTCGAATCGCTCGAATACCCGACCAGCGTCGACTCGGTTTACGACCTGGACGGCGGCGCGCCGCGCTTGATAGAGGAGCTGTGGACAATCTCACTGCCGGACGGCGCTACGCGTTTCCGATTATATGAGCTTCAGGGCGGCGAAG
Source organism: Oscillospiraceae bacterium (assembly GCA_031270865.1). Taxonomy (GTDB): domain Bacteria; phylum Bacillota; class Clostridia; order Christensenellales; family Aristaeellaceae; genus BNUH01. The sequence continues at coordinate 5,897 of JAISWI010000030.1, read as the reverse complement.
TCGAGTTGATGCACGAATGGGAGGAGAGTCTGGGCGGCTGAACGGGTTTCCGCGTAGATTTTCCGTTGAAATCACGCCGCGCGGCTTGACAAGCTCCCGTGGAAATGGTATAGTATCCACGTTGTAGGGGAGTGGCTCAATGGTAGAGCAGCGGTCTCCAAAACCGCAGGTTGCGTGTTCGAGTCGCGTCTCCCCTGCCAACACAAGCGGCTGACCGTTAACGGCCAGCCGCTTTCCATGTCGTTAGTTATAACGCAGTCACTGTTTGGTATTCTTCCATACCTTGAACAGCGGCTTGGCGGACGACAGCGTCTCATACGAGATTGTCACTCCCTCGCTGGTCTCGGCGCGGTATTGTCCGGTGATCGGCACGGGGTTGCATCCGCCAGCCGTTATGCCCACGCGGTCCATCGGGAACCTGTTCCCGCAGTTCTGGCATTCCACCGTATCGCCCTTTTGCACAAAATACGCCAACGGCGAGCCGTTGCACACCTGGCAGGTATTGAACGCCGTGCGGATCGACCCGTCCGACGCCTTGACCGCCATAACCTCCATGTTCGTTCCATCGACGGCGGCGGGGTAGAACCTCGCGGTATTGGTCACCTCATCGACCGGAATCAACAGGCTGCCGCCCTGCTTGACCTCGCCCGTCTCCGCGTCCTTGCCGCCCGAACCGCATCCGGCCAGTATGACCGCCAGCGATATAACCATCAAAACCAACAGTATCCTCTTCATTTTTCACAGCCCCTCTCACTGTTCGACCACGATGGATCCGCGTATCATTCCCATCCAGCAGCTGTAGGCGAAGCGTCCCTCCTTCTCCGGCGTGAACTCGATCACGTTCTCGCCGTACTGGAAGCCGTAGTTCATGATACCGTACTCATAGATGTTTACCCGGTTGTTGCAGCCGTTGATGCTGCCGTTCGGCGCGTTGATGACCCACCGCACCGGCATGCCCGCCTTGACGGTTATGTTTGGATAACTGCCCGCTCTGAGCGTGCTGTTGATCACCTGCACGCCATCGACAATCGTTGGGCCGCTGTCTGTCGCGCTTCCGGTATCGGATGTCCTGCTGGATATGCCGGACGGCGTTCCAATCGTTGGGAATATGTTCCAATTAAGCAGGCCGCCGCCCTGGGATATCATCGCCATGCCCAGCACGACCACCAGCACGGCCCCGGCGGTCATAACCTTATGGGTGAACCGCTGGCCCAGCGCGGATACGATCGTGCCCAGACCCAGCATCAGCGGAGCGGTCCCAAGGCTGAACATCAGCATAGACAGCCCGCCGGATATCGGGTTGCCCGAGGCCAGCGCGAGTATCTGCATAGACTGCAGCGGTCCGCAGGGCATCAGCCCGTTGAGCAGCCCAACGATCAGCGGACCCTTGCCCCTGGCCTTGCCCGCGTTAACATGCTTGGCGAAGATCCCCGGCATGCGCGGCTGGAACCTGCGCAGCCCCGGGAACAACCCCAGCATGTTGATCCCCATGATGATCATGAACGCCCCGGCGACGGCCTTCAACACGCCTTGGACAGCAACGGGCAGACCCGCGCCGCCCCCGCCGCCGAACAGCATCCCGACGAACCCCAAAATGAACCCGATCGCCGTATATGAGACCACCCGCCCCAGATTGTACAGCAGCGCCGGAACGAACGCCGCGAACCTCCCCGCGGGCTTGCCGCCCTTTGGGATGGACTGTGACAGGTTGATCCCGCCGCACATCGCCACACAGTGTACGCTGGTCAGCAGCCCGACCACGAACAGCATGCCGTAGCCCATGCCGTCCTCGGCAAGCTGGCTGGGCGCGAGGCGGTTAAGCAGACCGAAGTGCTGGAGCAGCATGTACAGCGCGATTATCACCATAACGATCCCGACGGTCCGGCTGGAGTCGGCGCCCGCCGCGCCGGACAGGACCTTGTAGCCCAGACGCTCAATGACGCCGGAGATTCCGGAAACGTCGATGGTTCCCTCATCGTATGTGATGTCCGCCGTGCCCGCGTTCCAGCTTACCGAAACGCTGGTCACGCCCTTCGTCGATCCCAGCTTCCGCGCGATCCTTTCCTGGCAGCTGACGCAGGTCATGCCGCCGATCCTCAGGCGTAAGTCCATATATTCACCCCCCTGACCCGATTCCGGTCATATTATAGCATATCAGGTATGTATTGTATACTATCGGGGCTGTAAACGTTGTTGCCGTACTGTAAACAAACGAGCGTCCGATGCGCGGCGTTCCCTTCCAAGATAAATCCTTGCGCCAAAGCCCGGGGCGTGGTATATTCATCAGGATGATTGAAACATGATTGAAACGCGCGCTCTGACGCACACCTACCAGCCGGGATCGCCCTTCGAGTCCGTGGCCGTGTACGACATAACGCTGACCATCAGCGACGGCGAGTTCGTCGCTTTCGTGGGCGCGACTGGCTCGGGCAAAACGACGCTGATCCAGCATTTCAACGGATTGCTGAAACCAACCTCCGGTTGGGTTAAGATCGACGGGATCAACCCGCACGAGAAGGACGCGCCCAAGGGCCGGATGCGCTCGCTGCGCCAGTCGGTCGGGATGGTCTTCCAGTACCCGGAGCACCAGCTGTTCGAGGAAACGGTAGCCAAGGATGTGGCGTTCGGACCAAGGAACCTGGGATTATCGGAGTTGGAGTGCGGCGCGAGGGTTCGCGAGGCGATGGAGAAGGTAGGTTTGCCGTTCGAAACGTTTTCGGAGCGTTCGCCCTTCGAGCTGTCAGGCGGCCAGATGCGCCGCGCGGCGGTGGCCGGCGTGTTGGCGATGCGCCCGCGCGCGCTGATACTGGATGAGCCGACAGCGGGCCTGGATCCCGGCGGCAGGAACGATTTCCTCAACCTGTGCGCGGAGCTGAACCGCGACGGCGTGACCATCGCGCTGGTATCCCACACGATGGAGGATGTCGCGAGGCTGGCGCGGCGGGTGTTCGTGCTGAAAAAGGGCGCGTTGGCGCGGACAGGCGCCCCGGCGGAATTGTTCGCCGACACGGACGGGCTTCGCGCGTTGGGACTGGAACCGCCCGATATGTCGCGCCTGCGGTCAATACTGAACGCGCGGGGAATGGACATCCCAGCGGACGCGCTGACACCGGAAGCCATGGCCGAGACGCTGGCCAGGATGCTGAATCCGGCGTACAAGCCGGAGGCTCGGCCATGAACGGCGTGGTAATCGGCCAATATATCCCGGGCGAGACGCGCGTCCACCTGCTCGACCCGCGAACCAAGCTGGGCATGACGTTCGCGTATGTCGCGCTGGTGTTCTGCGCCCGAGGGGTCGTCGGTTTGGTTATGGCGATAGTGTATATCGCGGGTATATCCATCGCGGCGGACATACCGTTGGGGCGGATGCTCAAGGGCCTGAAGTCGCTGACCATCCTGATCGCCATGACCGCCGTAATGAACCTGTTCTTCACGCGGACGGGTTCGCCAATATTGAAGCTAGGCCCCGTCATTGTGACCGATTCGGGCGTTAAGACCGCCGTATACTTCGCGTTCAGGCTGGTATTCCTGGTGATGGGCACGACCATGCTCACGCTCTCAACCTCGCCGATCGCGCTGACCGACGGACTGGAATCACTCATGCGCCCGCTTGAGAAGATACGCTTCCCATCGCATGAGCTGGCGATGATGATGTCGATAGCGCTGCGGTTTATCCCAACGCTTATGGAAGAAACTGATAAGATAATGAAGGCGCAGGCGTCGCGCGGCGCGGACTTCGAGACCGGGACGCTTATCAAACGCGCGAAGTCGCTGGTGCCGCTGCTCGCGCCGCTGTTTATAAGCGCGTTCAGGAGGGCAGCCGACCTAGCGCTGGCAATGGAGTCGCGCTGTTACCAGGGCGGCGCGGGCCGGACACGGCTGAATGAGCTGCGCTTCGGGAGGGACGACGCGCTGGCCGGGTTGGTTATGGCGGTGATGGTAGCCGTGACGCTGGTAGAGAGGTTCGTGTTCACGGCATGGACGATCAGGCTGTGAGGCGCGTTAGGCTGACACTGGCGTATGACGGCGCGGGCTACGCCGGATGGCAGCGCCAGGTAAACGGGCTGGCCGTGCAGGAGGTCGTCGAGGACGCGCTGTCCAAACTGACGGGCGAGCAAGTAAAGGCGACCGGGGCCAGCCGCACCGACGCCGGAGTTCACGCGCTGGGCCAGGCCGCGCACTTCGACACATCCACGCGCGTGCCGGACGGGAAGATCCCGCTGGCGCTGAATACGCTGCTGCCGCCGGATATCCGCGCGGTCACGGCGGAGACGGTGGACGGCGGCTTCCACGCGCGGTTCCACGCGAAAGCGAAGGTCTACCGCTACATGTACCACTGCGCGAGGATCGCGCCAGCGCTGGAGCGCGGTATGCGCTGGCATGTGCCCGTACCGCTGGATGAACGGCTGATGCGCCGCGAGGCGTTGGCTATGGTGGGCGCGCGGGATTTCGCCGCGTTCGCCGCGTCAGGCTCGAAAGCGAAAACTACCGTGAGGACTATCGAGTCTGTAAGCGTGACGCGCGGGATTCTGAATCCGGAGTTGATTGAATTGAGTATACGCGGCGATGGGTTTTTGTATAATATGGTGAGGATATTGGCAGGGACACTCGCGGATGTCGGGTCGGGTAAACTGGAGCCGGGAGCGGTCGACCGCGCTGTGGAATCGGGCGATAGGCTGGCGTTAGGCCAGACCGCGCCGCCGCATGGGTTGACGCTAATGAGGGTAGTATACGAAGGGGAGAGGGTATATTGAAGGGAGAGGGGTGGGGCGGATGCCTGTGACGATCCGCGAGGTGTCCAGACGCTGCGGACTGTCTGTCTCCTCCGTATCCAAAGCGCTTAACAACTACCCGGATGTGCGCGAGGAAACCCGCGCAATCGTCTACCAGGCGGCGCGGGAGATTGGTTACTTCCCAAACGCGCTGGCTAGGGGTTTAAAGACCAACCGCACGTATAACCTGGGCGTGCTGCTGGACGACGAGCTGGGCGATAACCTGACGCATTCCTTCTTCGCCGTGATACTCAACGCGTTTAGGATAGAGGCGGAGGCGCACGGCTACGACATCACGCTGATCAACCGGAGCATCAGCGCGAGGCCGCTGTCGTACCTGAAGCACTGTAAGCATAGAAGGCTGGACGGGATCTGCTTCATGTGCGTGGACTTCGCGAACCCAGAAGTGATGGAGTTGACAAGGAGCGATGTAGTAAGCGTGTCGATAGACCATCCGTGCGAAGGGATAGCGGGCGTGAACAGCGACAACCGCGGTGGCGTGAGGCTGTTGGTGGAGTACGCGCGGAGGCTGGGGCATGAGAGAATTGCGTACGTGCATGGGACGCCATGCTTCGTGAACGACGAGCGGGTTAAGGCGTTCAGGGAGGCCATGGAGCGGTCAGGGGTAAGGACGCGTGAGGATTGGCTGGTTGCGTCGCATTACCACAGCGCGGCGCACGCGTTCGACAATGTGAGGCGGTTAGTAGCGCCCGAAGGGGTTGTAAGGTTGGAGGATGGGCCGACGTGCCTGTTGATGGCCGACGATGTGAGCGCGTTGGGCGGGATAGACGCGCTGCGGTCGTTAGGGTTAAGCGTGCCTGGGGATATGTCGATAGCGGGGTTCGATGGGGTGGAGATGATCCAGCGCATACACCCGAGGTTGACGACGGTTCATCAGGACGCTAGACGGATAGGTGAACAAGCCGCCGCGCTGCTGCTGGAACGCATAGAGAACCCGACCGCGCCCGCGCCGCCCGTGGCCTGGATCCCGGTGACACTTATCGAAGGTGAAACAGTAGGAAGAATATAATGTTAATACAACACAATCCTGGAGGAACAACCTACCCTGGCCACGAGGGTCCAGCGTCACGCTGGTCAGGGGGTCAAGGGGGGTGAAACCCCCTT
>JAISWI010000090.1 GCA_031270865.1 Oscillospiraceae bacterium | reverse complement strand
GTGGTCATGGTCATGGTGGTCATGGTCATGGTGGTCATGGTCATGGTGGTCATGGTCATGGTGGTCATGGTCATGGTGGTCATGGTCATGGTGGTTATGGTCGTGGTGGTCATGGTCATGGTGGTCATGATCATGGTGGTCATGATCATGGTGGCGGTCATGGTCATGATGGTCGTGGCGGCGCGCGCCAGGCTCGGTATCCTCGGATACCTCACGCTCACCAGATACCTCCACCTCCCAGTGAAGGCCATGTATCCCGCATGACTCGGCGGTTTCCGCGCTGACGGCCACGCCGGGCAAGCCCAGCGCGTTCACCTCTTTGATGAATGACCCGCGGCTGTCCGCGTCCAGCAGGTCCAACAGCGCGGCGGCCAGCATGTCGCCCGCCGCGCCCATCGCGCATTCTAGGTACAGCGTCCTCAAACGATCCCCTCCATCCGGTTGATCCGGCTCGCGATCACCGCCGCGCCGAACCCGTTGTCAATATTAACCACGCTGACCCCGCTGGCGCATGAGTTCAGCATGGACAGCAGCGCGGACAATCCGCCGAAGTTCGCGCCGTAGCCTACGCTCGTTGGCACGGCGACCACCGGGCAGCCCACCAGCCCGCCAACCACGCTGGCCAACGCGCCCTCCATCCCGGCGACCACGACGACCACCCGCGCCTTCGCGAGTATGTCCAGCTTCGCCAGCAACCGGTGGAGTCCGGCCACGCCCACGTCATACACGCGCGTCACGCGGTCGCCCAGCGTCTCGCACACCAGCGAGGCCTCCTCGCATACGGGCATGTCGCTGGTTCCGCCCGAGGCGATCACGATGTTCCCAACGAGCGGCTCGATCCTGGCAGGGACGGCTACCGCCAGCCGCGCGATCCCGTGATACTGGACAGGTATGCCCGCCGCCTCCACCGCGTCGACACCCGCCTGGCTTACGCGCGTTACCATGATGTTAACTAAACCCTTGCCCGCCATCGCGGACACTATGCCCGCGATCTGCGACGGGGTCTTGCCCGCGCCGTACACCACCTCGCCCATGCCCTGCCTGAGCTGGCGGTGCAGGTCGATGTTGGCGTAACCAATATCCTCGAACGGCGCCGCGGCCACGAGGTCCAGCGCGTCCTCTGGCTGAAGCGATCCGTCCCGGACCTGACGCAGCGTCCGCAGCGTCCGTTCCCTCCGCGTTGATGGGTCCATCGCGCCCTCCGCCGCCAATACCCGCGCCCCCTTACCCTGACGCCGTCGCGCCAGTACCAATAGCTTACATCATTCAGCCTCAGGGCGCAATACAATATATTACCACGCAATAATTCGACATTTCTTTCGTTGTATGGTTGAGGACACGGACAGCCGCGTCTTTTATTCAGTGAGTGAGGCCTGGCCTCGCCGCACGGAGGGATGTCGAATGGTTTCCAAACGAAGGGTACTATCCCGCGCGGTATCGATCATAGCCGCGCTGCTGATCGCGCTTGTGTGGATCGCCGTTGACCGCAACCTGGCCGGGGGCGCCTTGGCCAGCGCGTATTACCCGATGCTGCCGTATTACAAGGCGGAGAGGCTGTCGGCGGTTACTCCGACGGTCCCGGTCGTCGTATCCACGCTGAACGTCGGCAGGTTCGGCGACCGCGCGTTGTACGCCTACCGCGCCGCCGCGACGAAGGATATACCGTGGTACCTGCTGGCGGCCATCGACGCGGTGGAGCTTGGGACATATAACGCGCCGACACCCGCGCGGCTGGCGATGGTGAAGTCGAAGCTCGTGGGCGTGTCCGTCGAGCGGAAACTCCTCGCGTACGGCGGGAATACGTCGTTCACGATGATGGTCAAGCGGCGTATAAATGATCTGCTGCGGATAGACCGCCTGTTCTACGCTAATACGCACAAATTCCCGCTGCCTCTCAATAGCGGGTACACCTATGAGGATACCTGGGGCGCGGAGCGCTCGTTCGGTGGCGAGCGGTTCCATGAGGGGATCGACCTGATCGTAGACAAGGGCGCGCCGATATACAGCGCGAGTTACGGCACGGTTTCCAAAAAAGGATGGCTCACATTGGGCGGATGGCGCATAGGCGTGCAGGACGAGAATGGGATATACTATTACTATGCGCATCTGTCCGAATACGGGCGGTATGAGGTCGGCGACAGCGTAAAACCCGGCGACATACTGGGATATGTCGGCAGCACGGGCTACGGGCCCGAGGGAACCGACAGCGTGATGATCCCGCATCTTCACTTCGGGATGTATGAAAATGACGTAGCTTTCAACCCTTACGCGTTCCTGAAGGCATGGAAATAATAAAACATGGTAAACCTATCGGGATGGCCTGCGCCGTCCCGATTCGCGCGTGAAGCCCGATCCGGCATAACGCCGCGAAAACCGGGCCATACTGCAAACATCCGAGTGATGTAAACAGGATGGTGCGGCATATGACAGGCAAGGTTGAGATTTGCGGCGTGGACACATCCTCGCTGCCGGTGCTGACCAACGACCGTATGCGCGAGCTGTTCCCGCTGGTGCACGGCGGCGACCATATAGCCCGCGAGGAGTTCATCCGGGGGAACCTGCGCCTGGTGCTCAGCGTGATCCAACGCTTCAACAACCGGGGCGAGAACGTTGACGACCTGTTCCAGGTTGGGTGCATCGGGCTGATAAAGGCGCTGGACAACTTCGACGTGACGCAGAATGTGCGTTTCTCTACTTACGCCGTGCCGATGATCATCGGCGAGATCCGTCGCTACCTGCGCGACAACAACGCGATCAGGGTGTCGCGCTCGCTCAAGGACATAGCCTACAAAGCGCTGCAGGCCCGCGAACGGCTTATGACCGAGCATGGGCGGGAGCCGACCGTCACCGAGCTGGCGGCGAAGCTGGAGATGCCGCGCGAGGAAGTGGTGTACGCGCTGGAGGCGATACAGGACCCGGTCTCGCTGTTCGAGCCGATGTATAACGAAACGACCGGGGACGCGGTGTTCGTCATGGATTCGGTCAAGGATGAGAAGGACGCCGACGAGAATTGGCTGCAGGGGATCTCCATCCGCGAGGCCATGCGAAGGCTGGGCGAGCGCGAGAGGAAGATACTGAAGATGCGCTTCTTTGAGGGAAGGACTCAGATGGAGGTCGCGGGCGAGATTGGCATCAGCCAGGCGCAGGTCTCGCGCCTGGAGAAGGCCGCGCTCAACCAGATGCGCAAGTTCGTGTAAGCCTTTGTGAACAAAAAGTCCGGCCATCGCCGGACTTTTTGGTATAGTCTCCTAACTTGAAACGCGGCGCCTTTGCGGGTCCGTCCGCGTTTTTAAGTTGCGCGGCTATATCATTTATGAAATCTTCGGCAGCGAGACGGTCAGCACCAACCGGCTGTCGGACTCGGCCGTCTCAACGGTCGGGGTCAGCCCGGAGCGGCGCATCTGGCTGATAATGTCGTTGATGGCGTTGACATACGGCCTGTGATCGCGTACAATCCCAGTGACGCGCCTGTGGTCGGCGGGTATCTCGGCTGCCATGTTGTCCACCAGCGACTCCGCGTCGCGCAGCGTCAATTGTTTCTCGATGATCCGGCGGGCGGCGTTCTGCTGTTTGTCCGCCTCGTTGAGGCGCAGCAGCACCCGCGCGTAGCGCTCGCTCAGGTCCAGCTCTCGGATCAGCCTGCGCGTTTCCGGAGGGATCTTCAGCAGCCGCAGCTTGTTGGATAGGCTGACCGCGCTGGTGCCCAGTCTCGCCGCGATCTCCTGCAGCGGAAGGCCTGTCTCGCCCCTGACCGCGTCGATGGTCTCGGCCTCCTCCAGGTAGTGCAGCGGCACCCGCTGGATGTTCTCGGCCAGCGCCATCATCTCGCGGTCCACGTCCCCGGCGGGCAGGACTATCGCGTCGATGTTCTCCCAGCCCAGCCTCTCGCACGCGCGCAGCCGCCGCTCGCCAGCTATCAGCTCGAAGCGGCCAGCCGCCGCCGACCGGACCGTTATCGGCTGCAGCAGCCCCAACGCGCGGATCGATTCGGCCAGCTCGTCCAGCTTGCGCTCGTCAAGCGCGGAGCGGGCCTCGCGCGGGCCGTACTGTATCGACCGGATGGGCAGCCAGCGCATCTGCCGACGCGCGGTTGTTTCCGGCGCGTCGCCCCTGGTGAGCAATTGCGGCGCGTTGGATGGGTTCGCCGGAGGCGACGCCCTTGACGCCGCGGCATGCGGGACCACCACCGGCGCGTCCAAGCGCGTTTGCGCGTCAAGGCTTCGCCGCGCCTCACCCGTAGCCCGAAACCGCCGCAGTCCCATCACAGCTGGTCATCCCCTTTGGTTGTATGGTATCGTCTGTATACAATATATGCGCGTGACCGATACGGTTAGAACGGTTTGCCAATAAAAAGATGGAGGCGGCGATGGTTAAGCGGAAAGCGGCCAAGGGCCGGACGGACCGCAGGCGTACGGCGGCGCGGGCGCTGGCGTGGGTTATGGTCGGGGTGATGGTGCTGGCGCTGATGGTTTCGTTTTGGCCCAGGCAGTAGGAAAGATTGTGTGAAGCGCGGTATAATCCTCCTTGGCGCGAACGGCGCGGGCAAGTCCGCCGTCGGGCGGGAGCTTGCGCGGCTGCTGGGTTTTGCCCACCTCAACGACGAGCGTTATTACTTTTATGAAACTTATGTTCCATACACAGTCACGCGCCCGCTGGAGGAACGCGTCCGTATGCTGCTGGCCGACATGGATGAATCCGGCTCATATGTGATGTCCGGCGACGTGTCGGGCTGGGGCGATGTGTTCCTGACGCGCTTTAGCCTGGCCGTGTTCCTCCTGGTTCCGACGGATGTCCGCGTGGCGCGGGTGGTAAGCCGTGAGGAACGCTGGGGCGACAGGACGCGCGAAGGCGGCGACATGTATGAATCGCAGGCGGGATTCCTTGAATACGCCGCTTCGCGCGACATTGAGCTGCTCAAGCGGCGCGCCGCGCGGTACGCGTGTCCGCTGGTATACATGGATGGAACTGAACATTATAGCTCGTTAATACTAAAAATCTCCGACTATTTTCAGCAAATCTGACGTGTTGACATTGGCTCATCCATCATATAACATATGGTTAGTGGTTCATGCCATTAACCATTATCGTCGAAAGGAGGCCCACGGCTTGAACGAAGGCCAGCCGGTATACCAGCGGATCATCGAGATCATCGAGAACGACGTCATCGCGCGGGTGTACGGCGAGGACGACCTGATAGCCTCAACTAACCAGATTGCGAGGCTGTACGCCGTCAACCCGTCCACAGCGATGAAGGCGGTCGGCCAGTTAACCGAGGACGGGGTGATATACAAGCGTCCAGGCATAGGGATGTGTGTGGCCGCCGGAGCGCGTGAGCGCCTGCTGGAACGGCGCCGCGCGGTATTCTTCGGGGCGACGCTCGACGCGGTCTACGCGCGGGCGCGGACCCTGGGCGTGTCGGTTGAGGAGATCGCCCAATCATTGAGAGGAAGGGAAGCAAAACCATGATTGAGTTCAGGAACGTAACCAAACGCTTCGGCGGCGCGACCGCGCTGGACTGGGTATCGCTCAATATCACGGGGAACGGCATATACAGTCTGCTGGGCAGGAACGGCGCGGGCAAGACCACGCTGCTGAAGCTGATCGCCGGGTACATCCACGCCACGGAGGGCGAGGTCATAGTGGACGGTAAGCCCGTAACGCCGATGAACGCCCCGTCATGCGCGCAGTTTATCGAGAGCAACGCCGCCCAATTCAACATGAAGGTCGGGCGTCTGCTTGAGGCCGCCAGCGACCTGCAGGAAGGCTTTGACATCGCGTTCGCCAAGAGGATGCTCACCCGCTTCCAGCTGAACCCGCATAAGCGGTTCAACCAACTGTCCTTCGGCATGAAGACGATGGTCACAACCATCCTCTCTTTGTCAAACAACTCCAAGGCGCTGCTGCTCGACGAGCCTGTGCTCGGGTTCGACGCGATCATGCGCTCGCGGTTCAACGCGCTGCTCTACGAGAGCTACGAGCTTCACCCGCGCGTGATCATAGTCTCAACGCACCTTATAGACGAAATCGCCAAGATCACGCAGAAGCTGATCATAATCAACGACGGGCGGATACTGCTTCAGGCGGATATAGACGATATCGACGAAAAGGCGTACTCGCTGACGGGACCATCCACCATACTGGCTCCCGCGCTGGAGGGGCTGAACGTCATCGGCCGCGAGGCCATTGGCGGGATGCTGGCGGCCTACATCTATGACAGGCGGATAAAGCCGCCGGCGGGCGTGATGGTCGACCGGCTGTCACTGCAGGATTTCTTCATCAAACTGGTGGAAGGGGATGAGCAGCATGCGTAAAACGAGCGTGGCGGCGGCTAAACTGCTCCTAGGGCAGGTGAGGTCGGCGTACTTCACGGGCGGGTTGGTCGGGCTGGGACTGCTGTCGATGTATGTCATCGCGTTATCCTTACCGGGCAACAATACGGGCCTGGTAACTTTTAGCGATACCTGCGCGTTGGTTTTGGTGATTACCGCCATAGTTATACCCGCCAGGTGCCTGCGCCGCTTCATCAACCTGGGCGGCAAGCGCGTCGACTTCTGGCAGGGCAGCGCGATCGTTTACGCGGTCATGGCGGGATGCTCCGCGCTGGTTAGCTTACTGTTCTACTACACCGTGGATAGCTGGCTAGTGACACTTGATAACATTTCGGAGAAGCTCTCGATCATTGAGGCGTTCGGGTTCATCCGGCATGGGGCGTTCGCGGCGTTCTTCCAGTATACGGCGGCATGGTTCTTCTTCGCGATGTTCGTCCACACGCTGACGCTCTTGCAGGATTGCTGGATCGGCTGGGCCGCCGATGTCCTGATTGTGGCCATCATCAGCGTGTTCACGCCTATCGCGCGGCTTCGGGCGTTCGAGGTTTGGTTCTGGCGGTTGGTGATATTCCAGCCCAACGCGTTCCTGCAGATACTGTCATGCCTCGCGCTGGGGCTGGGGCTGTTCGCGCTGAACCGCCCGATCCTCGGTCGGAAGCCTCTGTGACCCGCGCCCGACCGACAGCCCGATAGCCCCTCGCGGGCACGCGTGGCGGCAGTTCCCGCAACGAACGCATTCCGCGTGGTTGCGCTCCGCGACGGGATCAATCGCCATCGGGCAAACCGCCGCGCACTTCCCGCAACGGACGCATTGATCAGCGTTGAACCGATAACGCAGTATGGCGGCGCGGTTGAATAACCCGTAAACCGCGCCGAGAGGACATATATACTTACAGAACGGTCTTGCGATGATAACCGAACCCGCAATCACCGCCAGCAATACGAACGCCTTCCACCCGAACAGCCAGCCAACGATGCCGCGAAGCGCGGGCGTCAAGGCGACCAGCGGCAGCCCTGCCTCCAGTGTCCCGGCGGGGCAAATCCATTTGCAGAACCACGGCGAGCCGCCGCCCGCCGCGTTCACCACGGTCAGCGGCAGGATTATCACAAATATAGCCAGTATAGCGTATTTAGCGTGTCTAAGAGGCCTGTCAAGCCTGAACGTACGTTTTTTCACCGGGAATGGTATCTTATGTAGTAATTCCTGAATCCATCCGAACGGGCACAGGAACCCGCACACAAACCGCCCCAACAGCCCGCCAACCAACATGAAAAACCCTACAATGTAGTAGGAAAACCTCGTTCCCGCGCTGCCCAGCACGGCCTGAAGCGATCCTATCGGGCATGAGCCTAGACTACCCGGGCATGAGTAACAGTTCAGCCCCGGGAGACACACCCGCTTCAGCCGACCCTGGTACAGCCGACCAGTCACGAACCCGCTTATATGCGAGTTGGTCAGCAACGCCCAGCCCGCTTGAATCCACGTTCGCGGCAGGTCCTTCAGCCTATCCCAACGCATTCCAGACATACCCGGATCGCCTTCATCAGCACGATCCGCGCCTCGCCACGCGCCGCCCCAACGACGACCATCACCGCGCCGACCAGCGTCAACAATAACCCGGCGCGATGGCCGCGCAACCCGCCCGTCATTTGTCCAGCTTCGCCAAAACGGTGTCTATCTCCTTCGCCCAGCCCGCCGCGTCGCGCGAACCCACCAGCGTCTCTACCACCTTGCCCGTTCCATCAAGGAAGAACGTCGTCGGCACGTACTGCAGCTGCGCGACGAATTGGTTCCACAGCGTGTCGTTGGGCAGTATTACCAGATAATCCGCGCCAGCGTCGGCCAGCAGTGTCCTCGCCTGTTCGATCACGGCGTCGTCAGGCGCGAAGGTTAGCTGGTTTACCCCGTCTTCCAGCAATCCCACCATCATTACGCCCTGGTCGGCGTATTCCCCGGCCACGGCTGCCAGCTCCGGCAGTTCCTTCACGCATGGCGGGCACCACGTCGCGAATACGTTCAGTATCGTAAGTTTATTTTCGGCGAAGGCGGACTGCGTCACTTCCTCGCCGGACAATGAAGACGTTTCGAACTTGAGCGACCATCCGGCGGAATCCGCGCCGCCAGCCGCGTTCGCGCACGAAGCCAATAACAACGCTACGGCCGCCAGAGACAGCAGCAGCAACCCGATACGTTTCATAACGAAAACCTCCTGCAGGCTTCTTGACAACCTTCGGTAAAACCTTATGGTTGTATCACCCTACATTGTACAATTCGACGCGCTTACCGGATTCTCCTTCCGATTGTTTACGTTTTATTTACACTATCATACTTGACTTACCGGCTTCCGGCTGATATAATTATAATAGGAAATTTCTCTGAAAAGCTTTTCTTGAAATCGTTTTGAAAGGAGGTTCGCAATGTCCCTGACAAACCGGACGCGCGTCGTCATTTGGGTCCTGGTGTTAAGCGTCGCGCTGTCGATAGCCGTGCCTGCCGCGTTCGTGTTGGTCAGGGCAGACCACATCCACGACCGAAAAGGCGCGGACGACGGCTGCGCCATGTGCGCCGCCGTACAGAACGCGCTGGATATGATCAAGTCGCTGGCAGCGCTGTGCCTGTCGCTGTCGCTGGTTGTCTGCGGCTTCCTTTCGGGCGCGCCGCGCTCGTGTCTGAACGCGCCGCGCTATGGGTATTCCTCGCCCGTTATGTTGAGGGTGCGACTTAATAATTGAACGACCTCCCGTTCGGGAACGCTCCGCGCGTCGATATGCGCGCCGGGTTAGCGTGCCCGTTTATTTGTTCGGCATAACTAAACAAATATTGTGACGGAGGGTTTCTATTATGAAACGCGCCTTGTTTACGCGTATCCTTGCCATAACCTGCGCGGCTATGTTGTGCGTGACCGCCATGATCGCGATTCCCGCGCTCGCGTCCGATAGCTTCGTCGACCGTATCAGCGTGGTCGCGACGATATACCCGCCCTACGACCTGTCACGCGCGGTAACGGGCGGGCTGGCCGACGTCGCGATGCTGCTGCCGCCGGGCAGCGAGTCGCACTCGTTCGAGCCTACGCCGCGCGATATACTGGCGATACAGGATTGCGATGTATTCATATACGTCGGCGGCGAGTCCGACGATTGGATCAACGATATGCTGGACTCGCTGGATATGTCCGCCAAGCAGGTCGTAACGCTGATAGACTGCGTCGAGGCTGTCGAGGAAGAGATAGTCGAAGGCATGGAGGAAGAGGAGGAGGAAGAAGAGACAGAGGAAGGTTACTTCGCGCGCGAGCCTGAGTACGACGAGCACGTCTGGACCTCGCCGCGCAACGCCTCACTGATCGTCGATAAGATCACCGACGCGCTTGCCGCCGCCGATCCAGCCAACGCCGACGCGTACCGCGCGAACGCCGACGCCTACCAGTTGGAGTTGGACGCGCTGGACGCGGCGTTCCAGGAAGTCGTCGGCAGCGCTGAGCGGCGTACTATCGTCTTTGGTGATAGGTTTCCGTTCCGGTACCTCGCCGACGCGTACGGGCTGGAGTATTACGCCGCGTTCCCCGGCTGCTCCACCGAGACCGAGCCTAGCGCCGCGACGGTCAAGTTCCTCATCGATAAGATCCGCGCGGAAGATATTCCCGTCGTGTTCCACCTGGAGTTATCCAACAAGAAGATGGCCGAGACGATATCCGAGTCGACAGGCGCGGCGGTAAGGCTGCTTCACGCGGCGCACAACATCTCCAAGGACGACTTCGAGGCGGGACTGACATACCTCGATATCCAACGCGCGAACGTCGAAACCTTGCGTGAGGCGCTCGGGGAAGCGAGTGAATAGGATGCCGAAGACGTTGATCCGCTGCCGGGACGTGTCCTTCTCATACGACAGCGTGGCCGCGCTGCGTGGCGTCTCCTTTGAGGTGAACGCCGGGGACGCGCTGTGCGTGGTAGGCGAGAACGGTTCGGGCAAGTCCACGCTGATGTCGCTGCTGCTGCGGCTGAAGGCCCCGCAGTCCGGCTCAATCGTGTTCGATGGCGGGCTTCGCGCGGACCAGGTGGGTTACCTGCCCCAGCAGACCGCCGCGCAGAAGGATTTCCCGGCCTCGGTGCGCGAGGTGGTTATGTCCGGGCGGTTAAGCTCACGGCGGTGGCAGCCGTTCTACACCCGCGCGGACCGCGCGATGGCCGAGCGGCACATGGAGAAACTGGGCGTGCTAAGCCTGGCGAACCGCTGTTACCGCGAGTTGTCCGGAGGCCAGCAGCAACGGACGCTGCTGGCGCGGGCGCTGTGCGCGACCAAGACGCTCCTCCTGCTGGATGAACCCGTCGCCGGGCTTGACCCGCTGGCGACCAGTGACCTTTACCAGATGATCGACGCGATCCGCTCCGACGGCGTGACCATCATAATGGTCTCGCACGATGTGCAGAGCGTCATGAGGCACGCGACGAGCATCCTTCACCTGCGTGTCGATCCGCTGTTCTTCGGCGGCGTTGGGGAGTACGCGGCGTCGGCGACGGGCCGCCGGTTCCTAACCAATATTGAGGGGGTTGGCAACGTTGTTTAACGCTCTGGCGGAGATGTTCTCCTATGCGTTCCTGACCCGCGCGGTGGTGGTTGGGCTGCTGGTGTCGCTGTGCGCCGCGCTGCTGGGCGTGAGCCTGGTGCTCAAACGATACTCGATGATAGGGGACGGGCTGAGCCACGTGGGGTTTGGATCGCTGGCCATAGCGACCGCGATGCGCGCCGCGCCGCTGGCTGTGTCGATCCCGATAGTTATACTGGCGGCGTTCCTGCTGCTTAGGATCAGCTCGTCCAGCAAGATTAAGGGCGACGCCGCCATCGCGCTGTTATCAACCAGTTCGCTGGCCATCGGCGTCGTCGTGATATCGCTTACAACCGGCATGAACACGGACGTATGCAACTACCTGTTCGGCAGCATCCTTGCGATGAACCGCGCGGACGTATACCTGAGCGTCGCGCTGGCGGTGGTGGTGCTGGCTCTGTTCGCGCTGTTCTATAACAAGATACTGGCTGTAACCTTCGATGAGACGTTCGCGCGGGCTACTGGCGTTCCGGCTGGGGCGTATAACATGCTGATCGCGATGCTGACCGCGCTGACCATCACGCTGGGCATGCGCATGATGGGCGCGCTGCTGATATCCAGCCTGATAGTGTTCCCGGCGCTGACCAGTATGCGCCTGTGCAAGTCGTTCAAGGCGGTGACCATCTGCGCTGCCGTGACGTCGTCGATATGTTTCTTCCTTGGGGTTGTGGGTTCGTACCTTTACGCGACGCCCACGGGCGCGAGCGTCGTGCTGGTGAATATCGCGCTGTTCGCGGTGTTCTGGGGTATCAGCGTCTATCAAAGCAAAAGGAGGGCGGCGGTATGAGGCGTTGGGTTAGACAAGCGGCGAGCGTGTTGGCGCTGGCGGCTATGGCGGCGGCGCTGGCCGGATGCGCCGCGAAGACGGATCCGGTCACGGCGATTGGCGCGGCGGACGCGTCCGGCGTCATTGAGATCAAGGAGAAGATGTTCATCGCGCAGACGAACGACATCTACGTCAACGCGAATGATTATCTAGGCAAAACGATACGCTACGAGGGCGTGTTCAACCAGGAGGATGGCTCGGTCGCCGGGCAGCCCGTCACCTACAGCATGGTGATACGCTACGGCCCCGGCTGCTGCGGCAACGACGGCAACGTGGGCTTCGAGGTGGACTGGGATAAGCCTTACCCGGAGGTCAACGATTGGGTTGAGGCGGAGGGCGTGCTGGAACAGTACGACGAGGAAGGCACGATGTACCTGCGGCTTAAGCTGTCCAGCCTGAACGTGCTGCCCGAGCGCGGCGAGGAGACCGTCCAGCAGTAATGGTGATGGCGTGATAAACAGGCCGCTCCGGGAGGAGCGGCCTTGATGTTAGTCGCTGTCCTGTTCGCTGTCCGGCGGTTCAGGTTCGTCCTGTGGATCGTCGGGCGGTTCCGGGAACACCCGCGGCGTATCGATTACGCAGTCTTCCAATACCGCCGGACTGATTGCGCTGGTTGAACCGTAGAAGTCCACGCGGATGGGTACTCATCCCAGATTATGACGCGCGGCGAATGGTCCGCCGGGTCAGTCATCCAGTATTCGCGCGCGCCTGCGTCGCGGTATTTGCTTAGTTTGACGGCGCGGTCATACTCCTTGTTTGATGGCGACGGCGCCTCGGTTATCAGGTCGGGAGCGCCGTCGATGTAGTCGCGTTTGTATAACTTCGCGCGGCGCAGTATCGAGATGCCCGGCTGGAAACCGTCGGCGCGGCCACGCGAGGTCAGTTTCAGTGACAGCTCTTGGTATGCTTGGCGTCGCTTACCCCGCGGGCATGAATCAAACCGCGCGAACATCCCGCCCATTATCCGGCCGTGTTCACCAGAAGCGGACGCCAATCATGACTATCTGCCCGTCGACCAGTTCGCGCCGCTCGCCTTCCGGGGTGTTCAACCAATCCTCGAAGGTGGCTGGCGGCTGGCGCGGCGGCAGGGCTGTCTCCCACTATAAGCGCGGCGTTACGCGAACCCGAGCCTTGCCAGCGCCTCGAACCGCGCCAGCGTGTCCTTGATCGAGAACTCCGGCTGGCCGTTCATGTACGTCATGACGCGGTCGTTGAACGGCTTATACCATTTTTCCGGTATCGCGCCGATGCCACGCGCCGCGCCGAACACGCTGCCGGCCGTGCCCGCCGTGCAGTCGTTGTCGTAGCCCATCGCGACGGTCTCGCCTATGGTTTTGGTGAAATCGTCCCTGCCGATGCCCAGCGCGAATATGGTCAGGCACGCGTTGAGGTTGGTATGTACGCCGCTCATGCCGTTGAACCGCGCCTCGACCGTTTCGCGGGCCTGCGCCGCGTTCGTTATGTTGGATGAAACGTCCAGCGCCCAGCGAACGTCGCGGGCCAGCAGGCAGTCGGCGGGGATCTCGTTAAGCCCAAGGCGCAGGGCTTCCATCGGATCGTCAAGCGCGAACGCCGCCGCGATTGCCGCCGAGAAGTACATCTCGCCGTATATACCGTTGCGGCGGTGGCTGATCCACGCGTCGGCGCGCGCCATCCGCGCGGCCAGTTCGGGACTGCCGGGAGCGAGGTATCCCCACGGGTCGCTGCGGATGTCCGCGCCTATCCATTGTACGTAGGGGTTATCGCTTTCGGCGGCGCGGCCGGCTGGTATGCCCTTCTTCAGGTTCTTCAGCGCGGCGTCCTCGGCCGTGCACGCGTAAGGCAGGTACTTCAGCCACGCCGCGCCCACATCCTCGACCGTGAAGCCCAGGCCGTATTCCTCCGCGATTAGGAGGCCGAGCATGGTGTATGTCACGTCGTCGTCGACGGGGACCTTGTTGAGTAGCGGGCGGGTGTATTCCTCGCAGCGGCTTATGCCGTAACGCTTGCCGACCGGGTTGGTTATGGCTGACCAATAGTCCGTTGGCGGGAAGCTGTCGCCGATATAGGCAGCCCAGCCGCGCATCGCGTCGACAGTCCAGAACTCGACAGGAGCGCCCAGCGTCACGCCGGCCATGCGGCCCATGAACGCGCCGGCGAGACGGTCGCGGTAGCGGTCCGCGTCGAAACGTTCCCATAGGACGCGCTTTCCGGATGGGCGCAGGGACTTGATCGCCTCCAGCGCGTCAGGTTCCTTCGCCGATAACGCGCCGTCGGCCGGCAGCGACTGCAGGTCCTGTATCGCCGCAAGCATCATCCGCTCGACGGATTCCAGCGTTGACGCGATGGTATCGCTGCTCGCGCCGTATTCGCTGGCCAGACGCGCGTATTCGTGGAGCTTCTCCCCGTGGGACCGGAAGTCCGGGAGGTTCGGGTAGTGGTATAACTGTTCAGGCATGGCGTTCACCCCTTAGCTGGCTGTGTTGGCTGACTGTATTATACACGTTTGGCCGCCAATCCTCAACCGGGATTTGCAACATCGCCACCGCTGTGTTATAATAGGAACGCTGTGTGTAAACGGTACGCGCGGCAGCAGGTATTCCATGGGAATTCTGTAGAATTTTGCTGGAAACCCAGCCCACCGATAGGAGGGATCCCGCCGCATGACGGATACTGAAACCAGGCAATCCAAGCGGGCGGAGCAGTTCGCCAGACTCGCGGAGGTTATCTCAAGCCGCAAGGGTGAGCGCGGCGCGTTGATGCCTGTCCTGCAGGAGGCGCAGGCCATCTTCGGCTACGTCCCGCAGGATGTGCAGGTCGCGATCGCCCAGGGCCTCGACGTGCCGCTCACCGAGGTCTACGGCGTCGCGACATTCTATTCCCAGTTCGCGCTGGAGGCCCGGGGCGAGCACATCATCGGGATGTGTCTGGGCACGGCGTGCTACGTGCGCGGGGCGCAGAAGATACTCGACCGCCTCAGCCAGGAACTGGACTGTAAGGTCGGCCACACGACCAAGGACAACCGCTTCACGCTCAACGCCACCCGCTGCCTGGGCGCGTGCGGCCTTGCCCCCGTCATGATGATAGACGATGAGGTCTACGGCCGCTTGACCCCGGAGGAGATCCCCGGCATCCTCGACAAGTATAAGGGACAGAAGGCATCCTAACATGCGCGATATATCGCTGCACGCGCTGGACTTGGCGCAGAACAGCGTCGCGGCGGAAGCGTCCCGCGTTGAGATATCCCTTGACGTGGATAAAACGCGCGGCATGCTCACCCTGACCATCGCCGACGATGGTCGCGGCATGCCGCCCGAGTTCGCGGCAAAGGTGTTAAGCCCGTTCACGACCACGCGCGTGACGCGCAAAGTCGGTCTGGGCCTGCCGATGATGCTGGAACGCGCCCGCGCCGCCGGAGGCGATCTGGCCATCCAAACCGCGCCCGGCAAGGGTACGACCGTGACGGTGTCGATGCGCCTGAACCACATTGACCGCCCGCCGCTGGGCGATCTTGACGGCACGCTGCTCTCGCTGATACTGATGGCCGGGAGCGGCCTCGACTACGTTGTAAGGCTCACCGGGCTGGGCGAGCCGTTCGAGCTGGATACCGCGCTGGTCAGGGAAGCGCTGGACGGCGTGCCGCTGTCCGACCCGGAGGCCTCCATGTGGCTGAAGGAAGCCCTGGCCGAGGGCGCCGCGCCATACCTTGACATTGACAGGACCGAAGCCAACGATTTGATCAGGGAGGGTAAATATGAAGACACTGGCGGAACTGCAAGCCATCCGTGACAGGGCCCGCGCCCAGGTAGAGCTGCGCCGCGACGACGCCGGGACCCGCGTGGTTGTAGGTATGGCCACATGCGGCATAGCGGCCGGGGCGCGGCCCGTCATGCTGCAATTCGTGGAGGAGATAAACCGGCGCGGGCTGAAGGATGTCGTCGTCTCCCAAACAGGCTGTATAGGCATGTGCCGCCTGGAGCCGATGGTTGAAATCTATACGCCCAACAAGGAAAAGGTGACATACGTCAAGGTCAGGCCGGAGATGGTCGGGCGCATAGTCGCCGAGCATATCGTCAACGGCTCGGTCGTCGCGGAGTATACGATAGGCGCCGCCGAGGGCCAGTAATATATACTTAGGGGGATCGCCACATGGAACTTTTTCGCGCTCATGTGCTCGTGTGCGGCGGCACCGGGTGTACGTCGTCCGGCTCCGCCGCGCTTATAGAGCGCTTTGACCAGCTTCTCGCCTCCAACGGCCTCGCCCGGGAGGTCAAGGTCGTCCGCACCGGGTGCTTCGGGCTGTGCGAGGCCGGGCCGATAGTCATCGTGTACCCGGAAGGGACATTCTACAGCCGCGTCAAGGCTGAGGACGTGGATGAGATCGTCACGGAACACCTGCTCAAAGGCCGTCCGGTCCGACGCCTTATCCACACCGACACGGCCTCGCCAGCCGCGCCGACCTCGCTCAACCATATCCAGTTTTATGAGAAGCAGCGCCGCGTCGCGCTTCGCAACTGCGGGGTTATCGACCCGGAGAACATCGACGAGTATATAGCCTTCGACGGCTACCAGGCGCTGGCCAAGGTACTGACCGGGATGACGCCGGAGGGCGTTATCGACCAGATGAAGAAATCCGGGCTAAGGGGGCGCGGCGGCGGCGGATTCCCCACGGGGCTTAAGTGGGAGTTCGCCTACAAGTCCAAGGCGAACCAGAAGTATGTGTGCTGCAACGCGGACGAGGGCGATCCGGGCGCGTTCATGGACCGATCCGTGCTGGAGGGCGATCCGCACGCCGTGCTTGAGGCGATGGCCATCGCGGGCTACGCCATCGGCGCTAACGAGGGCTGGATATACGTCCGCGCGGAGTACCCGATCGCGGTAAAGCGGCTCAACATCGCCATAGAGCAGGCCCGCGCGTACAACCTGCTGGGCCAGAACATCTTCGGCACGGACTTCTCCTTTGACATAAACATCCGCCTGGGCGCGGGCGCGTTCGTGTGCGGCGAGGAAACCGCGCTGATGGCCTCCATCGAGGGGCGCAGGGGCGAGCCAAGGCCGCGCCCGCCGTTCCCAGCCGTGAAGGGATTGTTCGAAAGCCCGACGATCCTCAACAACGTTGAGACATACGCGAACGTGTGCCAGATCATAATCAACGGCGCGGACTGGTTCGCGTCGATGGGCTCGGAAAGGAGCAAGGGGACCAAGGTCTTCGCGCTGGGCGGCAAGATCAACAACACCGGGCTGGTCGAGATAGAGATGGGCACGCCGCTGCGGGACATCATATTCGATATAGGCGGCGGCATCCCGAACGGCAAGGCGTTCAAGGCCGTGCAGACCGGCGGGCCGTCAGGCGGGTGTATCCCGGCGTCGCTGATCGACACGCCCATTGAGTATGACTCGCTGATAGCCATCGGCTCGATGATGGGTTCCGGCGGCATGATCGTCATGGACGAGGACAACTGCATGGTGGATATCGCGCGGTTTTTCCTCGACTTCACGGTGGACGAGTCGTGCGGCAAGTGTCCGCCATGCCGCATAGGTACCCGGAGAATGCTGGAGATACTGGAGCGGATAGTGGAGGGCAAGGGCGAGGAAGGCGACATAGAGAAGCTGGAGACGCTGGCCAAGAACATCAAGGCCACCGCGCTGTGCGGCCTGGGCCAGACCGCGCCCAACCCCGTGCTGTCCACGCTGCGATACTTCCGCGATGAGTACGAGGCGCACATCAGGGAGAAACGCTGTCCCGCCGGTCACTGCCAGGCCCTGCTCAGGTACACCATCACCGACAAATGCGTAGGCTGCACGGCGTGCGCCAAGGCTTGCCCGGTCCAGTGCATATCCGGCAAGGTCAAGCAGCGGCATGAGATCGATCAATCCCGGTGTATCAAGTGCGGTCAGTGCCAGGCCAAGTGCAGGTTCGGCGCTGTCGTCCGAGGTTAGGAGGATCGGTATAATGGATAAGATCAGGTTGACGATCGACGGCGTGGCGGCGGAGGTCGAGCCAGGCTCGACCGTGCTGGAGGCGGCGCGTTCGATCGGCGTTAGGATACCCACGCTGTGTTACCTCAAGGGCGTGAACGAGATCGGCGCGTGCCGGATGTGCGTGGTGGATGTCGGCGGCCGCGCTCTCCAGGCCGCGTGCGTGCTGCCCGTTACCCCGAACATGGTCGTAAAGACGAACACCGCCGAGATCCGCGAGGCCCGCAAGACCAACCTCGAGCTGCTGCTCTCCGCGCACGACAAGAAGTGCCTGTCATGCGCGCGCAGCCAGAACTGCGAGCTGCAGCGGCTGTCCAAGGAACTGGGCGTGGAGGACGGCGACCGCTTCAAGGGCGTTATGAACGTGTACGAGGTGGACGAGCTTTCCCCGTCCATCGTGCGTGATAACAACAAGTGTATCGTCTGCCGCCGCTGCGTTGCCACGTGCTCGAACGTTCAGCGCGTCAGCGTGATAGGCGCGGTGGGGCGCGGGTTCAAGACGCAGATCGCCTCGCCCTGGGGCAAGAGCCTCTCGCAGACCGCGTGCATCAACTGCGGCCAGTGCATCGAGGCGTGTCCTGTCGGGGCGCTGCGCGAGAGGGACGACACCGACGAGGTCTGGAAGCTGATAGCGGACCCGAAGAAACATGTCGTCGTCCAGCCCGCTCCAGCCGTGCGCGTTGCTATCGGCGAGGAGTTCGGCATGCCCATGGGCAGCCGCGTAACGGGCAAGCTGGCCGCCGCGCTGCGCAGGATCGGGTTTGACCGCGTGTTCGACACGGACTTCGGCGCGGACCTGACGATAATGGAAGAGGGCTACGAGCTGATCGACCGGGTGAAGAACGGCGGCGTACTGCCCATGATCACCTCGTGCTCGCCGGGCTGGATCAAGTACTGCGAGACGTTCTACCCCGAGTTCATCCCGAATCTTAGCTCCTGCAAGTCCCCGCACATGATGGCGGGCGCGTTGATCAAGACGTATTACGCCAGCAACGCCGGGATCGACCCGAAGGACATAGCGGTCGTGTCGGTCATGCCGTGCACGGCAAAGAAGTTCGAGGCGAAGCGGCCCGAGATGTCCAACAACGGACTGGCGGACGTGGACGCGGTCATCACCACGCGCGAGCTGGCGCGGATGCTGAAGGAAGCCGGCATAGAGTTCGAGCGGCTGCCCGACGAGGACTTCGACCCGCTGATGGGCGCGTCCACCGGCGCGGGCGTGATATTCGGCGCGACGGGCGGTGTCATGGAGGCCGCGCTTCGCACGGCGTATGAGGTAATAACGG
Organism: Oscillospiraceae bacterium; assembly: GCA_031270865.1. Classification (GTDB taxonomy): domain Bacteria; phylum Bacillota; class Clostridia; order Christensenellales; family Aristaeellaceae; genus BNUH01. Next base: position 4,589 of record JAISWI010000090.1, on the reverse strand, counting down.
GCGAGGAATTGGATCGCCTGGAGTTCAAGGGCGTGCGCGGCCTGGACGGTATCAAGGAGGATACCATCCATATGGGCGGGCTTGACGTGAATGTCGCGGTAGCGCACTCAACGGGCATGGCCGCCAAACTGCTGGATATGGTCAAGCGTGGCGAGAAGAACCTGCACTTCATAGAGGTCATGGCCTGTCCCGGCGGCTGCGTCAATGGCGGCGGCCAGCCGATCGTCTCGGCGGATGTCCGCGCCCGCGTGAACCCGGCCCAGGTCCGCGCCGCCGGGGTCTACGGCGAGGACGAGGGCAAGGCGATCCGCAAGTCCCACGATAACCCCGAGATCAAGAAGCTGTACGACGAGTTCCTGGGCGAGCCGAACAGCCACAAGGCGCATGAGCTGCTGCACACCCATTACGAAGCGAGGGCGCGGTATTGATTATGGGTAAGAATATTTATGGATAACATACCTGCGGGCGGCATTGCGGGGACTGGCGTCGCCGTGATAGGCGCGGCAGTGGTGGGTTGCGGCGGGATATCCGCTACCCACCTCGCCGCGCTCCGGGCGTTGGAAGGCGAGGGCGTCAGGATCGTTTCGCTTTACGACACCAAGCCCGGGCGCGTAGAGGGCCGCCGCGCCGAGTACGGCGGCGAGGCCGCGGCATCCTTAGAGGCTATACTGGACGACCCGCGCGTCCAGACGGTCCACATACTCACACCGCACGCGCTTCACGCCGGGATGGTCCGCGCCGCGCTGGACGCCGGGAAGTATGTCCTGTGCGAGAAACCGCTGGCCACCTCGACCGACGACCTGGACGAACTGGCGCGGCTGGATCCCGATAACCGCCGGGTGTGCTGCGTCTTCCAGAACCGCTACAACCCGGCGACCCAACGCGCCAAGGCCATGATCGACGGCGGTGAGCTGGGCGAGATCGCCTCGCTCAAAGGCATGCTCACCTGGAAGCGCGGCGCTGCCTATTACGCCGACGACTGGCATGGGACGCTGTCTCTGGAGGGCGGCGGCGTGCTGATCAACCAGGCCATCCACACGCTCGACCTTATGCTTTACCTGGGCGGGCCGCTGCGCTCGCTGAAGGCCAGCGTGACGGTCGACCTGCTGGAAGGCGTGGTCGAGGTTGAGGAAAACGCGCATATAGTGATGAGATACGCGGACAATAAGACCGGCCTGTTCTTCGCGAGCAACAGCAACGGCGCGGACGAACCGCCGGAGATCACCATCATGGGCGAGCGCGGGTGGCTGCTCCTGCGGGGCGACAGGCTGTGCTTGCGCGATGGATCGGGCGAGAGGCTGTTGGTGGACGCCCGCGTCGCGCCGACCGTCGGCAAGGCGGTATATGGGAACAGCCATGTCACGCAGATCCACGATTTCTACCGCTGCGTCAGCGAGGGGCGGCCGTTCGCGATCGGGGTGAAGGAAGCCTCGCCCGCTGTGAGGGCCGTGCTTGCCGCGTACGGGTCGTCGCGGGCGGGCAGTTGGGTATCATTGGATAAGTAGCGGGCGGCCGGGCCGTTCGCCACACTGATTACGGAGGTGTATCCATGGCGGGAACCATCCCCAAGTCCCTGCGTTTGGACGTCAACAACCTGATGGCCGATACCCTGGGCGGCGGGTACGGCGTAGACGCCGGGGCGGTGGAGCGCTGGCGGCCAAGGGCTGAGGCGGCGCTCAAGGCGGTGCAATCCTCGCGCGGCCAGGGCTGGCTGGGCTGGATGGATCTGCCCGCCCAACCGGAATCGCTGCTGGACGACATCGAGGCGATGGCGGAGCGGATTCGCCTCAACTATGACGCGTTCGTGCTGCTGGGCATTGGCGGATCAGCGCTTGGCCCGATATGCGTCAACGAAGCGCTGCGCCCTCCGCGTTACAACGAGCTGCCGAAGGCGCGGCGCGGCGGCCCGCGCATGTACTTCGAGGATAACATCGACCCGGAGCGCATGGCATCCCTTCGCGCCGTCGTGGACTTCAGGGACGCGTGCTTCAACGTCATCACCAAATCCGGCGGCACAGCCGAGACGATGAGCCAATACCTGTATGTTCGAGACGCGTTGCGGGATAATCCCCGTTGGCGTGACCAGGTTGTCGCTACGACCAGCGGGGTGAAGGGTTTGCTGCTGGACATCGCGAGGCTGGAGGGGCTCAAGACGTTCGTGATACCCGAGGGCGTGGGCGGGCGGTTCTCGGAGCTTTGCCCGGTCGGACTGCTGGCGGCGGCGGTCGGCGGCGCGGACATCCGCGCCCTGCTCAAAGGCGCGGCGGACATGGACGCGCGGTGCGCGACACCCGAATTATGGAAAAACCCCGCGCTGCTGGAGGCCGCGCTGATGGCGGTCGCCAGCGTCGAGATGGGCAGGAATATCCAGGTGATGATGCCCTACGCGGACAGCCTGCGCATGGTGTCTAACTGGTTCGTCCAGCTGTGGGCGGAGAGTCTGGGCAAGCTGGTGAACAGGGCGGGCGCGGTCGTCAACGCGGGGCAAACGCCTGTTGGGGCGTTGGGCGTGACGGATCAGCACTCGCAGCTCCAGCTGTACAGCGAGGGCCCGTTCGACAAGGTCATCACCATGATGAAGGTGGAAACGTTCCGTGAGGAAACGGCGATACCACGCGCACCGGAGGATTATCCAGGCGACATCAGGTTCCTGGGCGGGCTGACCCACAGCCAATTGATCGAGGCGGAGCGGTTCGGCACCGAGTACGCGCTTACGCGGGCCAAGCGGATGAACCAGACCATAATACTGCCCGAAGTCAGCGAGTACACGCTGGGCCAGCTGCTCTACTTCTTCGAGATGGTGACGGCGTATATGGGCGAACTGCTGGACGTGGACGCGTTCAACCAGCCGGGGGTCGAGGCCTCCAAGATCGCCACTTACGCTAAGCTGGGGCATCCGGCAGAACGGTACGCTGAAGCGCGGTCCGCGCTGGCCGCAGCGCCGGAACGCGACGCGCGCTACATTATTTAATAATTTCACGCCGCCGTTCATACAATCCAGTCAGGGCATCGACGCGCCGAGTATGGACTGATGGACGGTGGGGCATGGAGCGTTATCCGAATTCGCAGGGACCCTCGCGTCGGCAGGAGCGCGGCGGTGAGCCGTACCACACGACGGCTGCCGATATGCGCTTCAGGTCGATGTTTATACCGCCCGACCTGGCGTGGCAGCCCGCGCCTTTGCCGGTTACGCCGGTTATGCCGGAGCAGCGGCCAGCGGCGGGACCAGCGCAGCCTCGGCCGTCGGATGTGAAGCTGCCACATCTGATGGATCCGCCGACGATGTCGCCGCCGATACCCCCGCCCGGGCTGCAGGGGCTTCCCGGGTTACAGGGGATGTCCGGGATATCGGGCATGCCGGGTTCGCCAGGCAGGGCTTCCGCGCCGAACCTGCCGCAGACTGCTCAGCCAGCGGCGCCGCCGCGTCCGCCAGCCAGCGACGCGGCGCAGTCCGGCCAGTCTCCCGTGACCGCGTGGAACGCGATATACCGCGCGATGGCCGGGGTGGGCGGGACGATGCCCGGGACAGGCGGCGGCTTGCGTGATGTAACGGCAACTAACGCGATGCAGGAACGACGACTGACACCGTCGGTTATGGTTCCGGCGGAGCCGACAACAAGCGTTGCGGCGGCGATTGAGTCGTTTAACGTGCCAGCTATGCCCGCGCCTCAGGTTGCGCAGGATGGGTTAGTTGGTTTGGTTGGACCTACTGGGCCTGTTGGTCCGATGGGGCCTGCGGGATTGGTTGGACCGATTGGGCCGCGTGGTCCTGCTGGGGTGACGGCGGCTGTGGCGTTCGGAGGAAGAGCATCCGTCGGCAGCCGGGTTATCCAGTTGGATGGCGCGGAGGTGACGCTAGCGTTGCCAGACGGTTTCGGCGACGCGTTCGGCGTAGGATTGGATGAACCGGACGCGCTGACGATCAGCGTCGGCGGTGTGTACGCTGTAGAGTATGAGTTGGCCGTGAGGTACGCGGCGGGAGTGGGTCAACTGCGGTTGACGCTGTGCAGGAACGGTAGGGCGTCGCCAGGCGCGTTTGTTGAGAGGATGGCAGCGGGGGTGCCGGGCGAAGCGGATGATCCGATGGCGGCGCGGTTGGTAGAGGTGTGCTTGCGCGGCAAGGCGTTTATGCTGTTGGATTGTGATGATAGGGTGAGTCTGCGGGTCTCGTCGCCGGATACGGGATTTGTGGAGACCTGCGGCGGTATGTGCGCATACATCACGGTTCAGTTGCTACGGGCATCGGAGATGGGCGGCAAGCATTGAGGAACAACCTACCCTGGCCACATGGGTCCAGCGTCACGCTGGTCAGGGGGTCAAGGGGGGTGAAACCCCCTTGCGGGGTCTGGGGCAGCGCCCCAGCGTCCCACCCCCCGTAAACCTAACGTAAAGGGCGAAGCCCACAAGGTTTATTTATGCCCTGCGGGGCTGGGTTTCGGAGACGACGACCGGGGGACGGGGGGGGGGGGGGGGGGGGGGGGGGGGGGGGGGGGGGGGGGGGGGGGGGGGGGGGGGGGGGGGGGGGCCGGGCCCGCCCGCCCGGCGCCGCCCGGGGGCGCGCCGGGCCGGCCCCGGCGGCCGGCCCAGAA